>NZ_MTQB01000011.1:0-115731 GCF_001974855.1 Pseudoalteromonas sp. SK18
TATTCATGCTGTTGTGTGGTAACAAGCCTAATTGCACGTTCACGAAATTCTGATGTATAGCGATTTGATTTTTTCATAGTTCCAGTTTCTCAAGTTATTGAGTCTCTGGCAAACACGGGGCGATTCATTACTCCATTAGGGTATAAACTTCCAAACGCTGATGATTTAATACCTCATAGTCAAAATGCTCAGTACCATGGATTTGCATTCACTATAAACCATAAGCGAATAATTTACAGAAAAGCTAAAGTTACTCCCGATAGACCTGGCGCTTTTTTAGCACTATGGAAACGGCCAGCGGATGGTAGTAATTCTAAGCCAATTCCATTTACCAATGAGTTTGACTATTTATTAGTAGCGGTTTCAAATGATGGATTAACCCCTATTAATAACCAATTAGCAAATATACAAAGTGGTTTATTTTTATTTCCAGTTGAGTTGTTAGTTAAAAAAGGCATAGTTACAGGTACTAACCGTAAAGGAAAAACGGCTTTTAGAGTGTTTCCACCTTGGAGCGAAAGTAGGGCTCTGAATGGTTCAGGCGTATTTAGTAACGCAGCAAAAAGCACTCAACGTTGGCAATGTGATTATTTTTTACAGCAAGATCAAAATAAACTAATTGATTTATCTAAATTAAATAAAATTTTAGCTAACGCTGTTTAAATTTGAATTATTAAGTCACTTTACCAGCATTGTCTTATATAAGGTTGTTTACTAAAGTGAATTATAACCTTGTGTATATTTGAAAGGGGAAACCATGAACCAGTTAACAGAAAAATCGATTAGTTGCCCTTACTGTGGAGAAACAATAGAAGTATTAATTGATGTGGCTGATATTGATGAACAATACATAGAAGATTGCCAAGTTTGTTGTAAGCCTATTTCGTTTGTCGTATTTGAAGATAACGATGAACTTAATGTAAATGTATACAGTGAAGATGAGGCGTTTTAAAAGGCAAATATGAGATTTTTAAAAACTTCTCTTCAACTTTATGAAAATTAAACATTGACAATATTTAATGTTCTTTTTACTCTTGAATATAGGTACAAAATTTTAAAAGGAATTAAGATGGAAACTCGTGTTATTAGATCACAAAAATTATCACTCAGGGAAAAGAAAAGTTTAGAGATACAGTGCAATAATAGATTGAATTGGACTGATGGTGGTCATTGGATGGGCGTAGGTAAAGCACCAGACTGTGATACTAGAGAGCGTTTAAAAAGTAAGTCTTCTCACACACTAACTTTTCCAACTGATCAGTCAGCTAATAAATGGAATTCTGAATGGGAGAAAGTCATTAGACACGGTGGTTACCTAGCTTCTGCATTGCTAGGTTTAGGAACGGGCTTTATAGCAACATCAACTGCATCTTTTTCAGTCTCCGTAATTTCTGGTGTTGTTCTTGGAGAAGCGCAGGCTTCAGTAATTTTTCCAAGAATGGAAAGGGGTTGGAGTTACGAAATTATTTTTGAATATGATTTTTCTTGGTCACCTCACCCTTTCTTTGGAAATAGACTAATCCAAACTATCACTGGAATTTCGAGAGATCATCAGGGGAAAGAAGTTTTAGTAAATTCTAATACACAAAAATATGATTTGGACCAGCTACCTGATGGTTTAGGGCGACTTTTAGCAAGTTCTCCACCTAAAGTAACGTCGTCGGTTTATAGTTGACTTATTTCTAAATTAATTAAAGATTGTTAACTAAGCAATCTTTAATTAATGAGATCTGCTAAGAATAATCCAAACTAAAAAGTTCCTCTTAAATCACAAACTGGTTATGTATGATCCCTAAGTGCTTAAAATGTTCTGCTAATATTTCATTATCGTGGTTTACTATATCTTTAATGACGACTCGTTATAGATGTACAAGTTGTGGCTCATTGCATGAATTTACAAATCGTCACCGTTACTTAGGTGTCTTTTTTGTTTTGCCATTGATTCTTTTAGTTAATTTGACGGAGAGTTTTATAAATTCAAATGTGCTTAGAGTGATTTTATTAATTTGCGTGGCTGTTTTTATCATGATCTTAATACCTGGACAACACCAGTTAAGTGTAAAAGATGATTTGGAAATTAAAAAAAAGAAATAAGTTGTCATATCTACAAATATTACATTAACACACGATCTATATGGATATAAAAATGCATAAAATTATAATATGTCTTGCTATTTTAATTACGCTGATCTATTCACCTTTACTTTATTCGAAAGAGAATGATATTCAGTTTAAATGGAAGTTAATTGAAGTTATTGCATCAGATATAGATACAATAAAAATTGATGATGGTAATTTTTTTAAAATTGATAACTCAGGTATTCTCCAAATAATGAAAAAACATGGGAATAGATACTACCCTTACACAAGGGAAGGCAAAATATTACATGTAACTTCGGGAGAAGTAGTCAGAAAATGGGAAGTGCTACATGTTGATGAGCATAACCTACGTCTAGACTCCCCACTCGGTATTTATGTTTTAAAACGTTAATAATGAAAATTTTTAATGCTTTTTTCTATTATAAGTACCTTACTGATTTTGCTGTTCACGCGCTAATTGGTTAGGCAGCAACTCCTCCACAATTTCTCTCGCTGGTAAGGTGTAACGTACGCCATCAAACATAACCGATGTGAACTCATTAATATTAGTAATGCCGGTAAGGGTCCAACCTTCACCACGTTTTGGGCAGTATACAGTAGTAGTTGGTTGTATTACTTTAAAATTGGCGCTCATAGTTTATCTCAATTAATGCTTGTGAATACGATATGGTAAGTTAATAATGACGTTCTATAAAGTGCTATTTAAAGCGCGTTTACTTTATTTGGCATAGGCATGTTTAAAACTATAAAATTACCCCGTGTAACTCTTCGTTTAATTACTCACAAACATGGCGCAGCGCTATTAAATATTTTGAATAATCCCCTTGTTTATGAATTTAATGATTATAAAGCGCCGCTTAATAAAGAGCATATTAAGCAGTTAATTCAAGATGATATATCGAGTTATTACCAAGGTGAAGGTGTTCGGCTTGCGATTGAACATAATATATTAGGCGACCTCATTGGTACTTGTGGTCTGTATAACATTAATAACCAGACAAAAACTGCTTATTTTGGCTTTGAGCTCGATCCTTTTTATTGGCAACAAGGCTTAATGCATGAAGTACTTAAAGGCTTTATCAGTGAGGTGCATAGCTCATTAAACATTGAGCACCTATACGCAGAAATTCATGGTAAAAATGTTCGTTGTTATAACTTACTCACTAAACTTGGCTTTGTATTTAACCAGCAACTTAATAGTGGTGTATGGCATAAGCAATTAACTAAAATGAGCCCCGCATGAGAATTAAAAAAACGATTATTTTGAATCTGTTGTTTGCTGTTGGTGCATTTGGGGTTGCAACAATTGGGTTTAGTTATTATCAAAATGATGTATCAGAGTTTGTTGATGTAACCCTAGATTCGAAAGTGCTTGAAGAGTCTCGAAAAGTATTTATCAGATTACCTAACAATTATGATAAAACTAAAGCTTATCCACTTTTTATAAAAACAGATGGCAATTTTAATTTAGCTAATTGGGATAAGGCGCTAAAAGCACTAAATCCCGAAAGTATATTTAATGAGGCTATTTTAGTTGCCGTACCTAATCAGTTTTTTACGGATACTCGAAATCGTGATCTTGTGCCACCTTATGCAAGGAAGGACGTTAATACGAATCCTCGACCTAACAATGAAACTTCGCCTGAACTTTTTGGTAAAGCTGATTTGTTTTTAGCTTTTATAGAGCAAGAATTACTGTCATATATAGCGGCTAATTATAAGTTAACTAGTCAACGTGGGTTAATAGGCTTTTCTGCAGGTGGAAGCTTTACTCTATATACTTTACATACTAAGCCTCAGCTATTTAATGCTTATTTTGTGTTTAGCCCAGCCGCTTGGTATGACGATATGACAGTGACAAAACAGTTTGACGCGTTTTTAAAAACAAACATGAATAGTATAAAACAGCCTACATTTTTATATATCACTGTTGGTGGGGCAGAACATTCCCTAATGTTAGCTGCATATAATAATTTAGTTACTAGTTTAGCAAAACATCCAAACAGCTGGCTCAAGTGGGAAAACACAATTAACATAAATGCTGATCATAATCAAAACCCTGCACTGAGTGTAAATAAAGCACTATTAAATTATACCGAGTTCTTAAGCTCGCAAACTAACACGTCGTTTAATTAATCAGTGACCGCTTTAATTTAAATATAGCCATATTTAGAATTTATTGCTGGTGGGTAATAGATAAAAGAACACATCATACTAAATTTATATTAAAGGCAATCTCAGCTATTGATTAATTTTAAGAACGATAACCAGAGGAAGGGATAGGTTTATTTATGTGCGTTGATCGTTTGTTGTTAATTATACTACGCGTTTTATTAAGTGAGTTGTGTAGCCGCAGGAAAACCAGATCGAAGCAAAAATGTCATTCTTTAGATGTTCAAATAACACACGTTGATTGCAGCTAACATCGGATTTTCCATTAGTGTTTTAGTACTTCACAGAATTAAACTCAAGCCTTTTATTAATTGACGTTACAACAATGCAATTTTGTTGCTCAATTGCCTTAGCATGCTTTCTGCATTAGGTAGCTCGTCGTTTAAACCTGTGATCAGGGTCATAAAATAGCAGTCCATCATCACACTTGCTTTTGTTTCATCAAATTCTGGTTGTTCACTAAATAGCAGTTTTTTAAATTCATCCATTTGTGCTTTAAAAAAATCAGCACGCCAAATAATGTCGCTAATTAGTAATTTACTAAATTCACTGTTTTCACAATAAAAGGAGTAGAGGGGGTGAGCGTAGTGGCGTAACTTTAATCGAGGAGGTCGCTGAGTATCTGACTGCTTTGCTTGCTCAATAATAACTTCAATTTGTTGCTGCATACCTGCCATAAGCAAATCAATTTTATTTTCAAAATGGCTAAACACCGTACCCACTGCCACATTAGCTGCAACAGCAATTTCCCTTGTTGATGTGTGGTCATAACCTTGTAATAAGAAAAGCTCCCATGCTGAAGCTAAAATTTTATCCCGTGTTTTTTCTTTTTTACTCATACTATTCAACGCTTTATATCTTTGTTGGAAGTTGGGCCTAAATTAGCACTTGATTAACTGAGCGCGCTCAATTAAATTTGTGAGCATGCTCAATTAATCTAAAGGTGATACATGGAGTTTATCAAACGTGTTATTGGTTATGTACTTTTTATTCCACTTATTTATTTTTATTCTTTTATTCTCGGCCCAATCCTAAAAGCAGTTTTAGTCCCAGGTGGGGTTGTTTTTTTGTGGCTTATTCTAGGGCCAAAAGAGGGGACGCGTGCGTTAAAAAAAGCATTTAAGAGAAAGTAGTTAAACCTTCTGCAAGAACAATAAAAAAAGCCCTGCTATTTTGCAGGGCTTTAGGGTCTGTTGACCTTTACGGATTAAAATTTGTTCAAAATAGGAGCGATTTAATCGCGGCGCGAGGTTTGTAACCTAGTGGGCTAAGTAAAAACCGAGCAACAAAGAGTAAATAGCCCCTCGGTAGAACCCTCCGGGCAGCGCCTGTTTGGCATTGATGCTGCGTTATCGCCTATTTATGGGGAATAACCACACCACATAGGCTCTGCCTTGCCTAAATACCAAACAGACTGCTGCAAATTTAACCTTGAAAGGTCAACAGGCCCTATTAGTCTGTTGACCTTTGCGATTTTAAGCTTGAAAGCTCAACAGGCCATTAAAGAACGTATCTAAAACCAAAAGCAATACCGTCATCTTCTGACTGTTCCATTTGTGCTTGCTGTTGTTTATTATCACTTTCAAAATCACCAAAGTCTTTACGTGCTTCTACATAAAGTTGGGTGTTTTCATCTATTAAGTAATGAACACCAATAACAGCAAATTGACGTTTAAATACATCATTAGGATCAGCATTGAAATTTGGCTGAATAACGTAATCGTCGCCAGCGTCAAACAAGTTGTATGCAATAAATGGTCTAAAATCGTTTTCAAAACGATACGACACAAATGTTTCAATACCAATTGCATCTTCAATTAAGCGACCAATGTTATCTGTATCATGGTTTTCGTTTTTGTTTATATTAGCTGCTACATATAAACCTGGCGCATCAATATTGCCCCAAATAACACCCGCACCGTAAATTAAATCGTCAACTGAACGAGTTGTTCCGTCTCCATAAGTTAATTCAAACTCGCCGCGGTTAATACCCGCGGTCAGTTTTAGCTTATCAGTCACGTTATAAGTTACTGCACCACCAAATGTATAGTTAAATTCAACTTGTTGCGCAGCAGTATCGCCCGATTCAAAATTAGCCTGGCATTGTGACTCTGTAATATCCGTTACATCACAAGTGTAAAATGCGCTGTTTTTTAACTGAGTTTGTACACTAAAATCAAAATCACCGTAACTATTACGGTATTGCAATGTTTTATCGCCGCGGCCAGTACCATTTACAGCACCGTCGTCTTTGTTATAGGTATACACACCGGCGGCGTTGCCATCCCAAACATAGCTATAGTTAGTTGCATATACTACGTCGAACCATGCACCCCATTGTTTACCAATGGTAATTTGGCCGTATTTGTCGTGCTTTAAACCAGCATAGCCTAAACGGTTATATAAAAACTCATCCTGAATTGACTCAAAACGGTTGTTATACACAATATCACTACTACCAACTGGGTTTACGCCCCATTCAATTTTGGTCAGCGCTTCCCAGCCATTCTTTAATTGGCGTTTAAAATCAAAATTAATTCGTGAGGCACCATTAACCACTTCATTTTGACCTTGAGTATTAATTACTCGCGCATCAATATAACCGCCAATAGCGACTGTATTTTTTTCATCCTTAAATACTTCAATTGCTGAAACACTCGGTGTAGCTAAAACACCTGCAATCGCCAGCGATACTAATTTTATTTTCATTGTGTGTGCCTTGCCTAATAAAGACGTTTTTATGATTACTAAATTTGAAGTGGTGCAGACTAGCAAAGCAATAAAAGGCTCAAAAGTGAAAAATTATCAATGAATATTAATGCAAAAATTGGGTGTTGTTCATTTTAAGTTAATGCTGTTTTCATTTTGTAGCCGTATAAACTACTATCGAATTTTGGAATAAGACATTTGGCTTAAATGCAGGGGAGGGGGAGTTGAGTTTTTTTCATAGTTATTACTTTCGGCATAGGTAGAGCTAAAACTCTAATACTATAAAAAACGTTAATATAGCCGTATAAAATGTTAATAAAAGTAAAATGCGACCAATTAGCGGTTTAGCACGTTTAATTTAGTTATTTGTCTGTAACGGCGATTGTTTTTTTATTAAACATATTTTTACTGCATAAATAGCACAAGAGTGAATTTTACTCAGCTTTTTTGTCCATTTATCCGTCCATTCCTTTGTCTGTTTTAATGCTTTAATAGTTAATAAACAGCGCTTGTTTACTTTAGGTTGTTACATAAACTTTCATAGAAAAAATCACTCGTTTGGTTTAAACTGCGCGCAATTTAAATACTTCAGTCTCCCTTGGAGGGTAGCGCTATTATTAGTACAGCTAACATCACCATGCAATTTGGTGCTAAACCGTTATTTGAAAATATCTCAGCTAAATTTGGCGAATCAAACCGTTATGGTTTAATTGGTGCCAATGGGTGTGGTAAATCAACGTTTATGAAAATTCTAAGCGGTGAGCTTGAGCCATCATCGGGTAATGTAAGCACAGATCCTAATGAACGTGTTGCTAAACTAAATCAAGATCAATTCGCCTACGAAGAATACTCTGTTATCGACACTGTAATAATGGGTCACAAAGAGCTTTGGGACATCAAACAAGAGCGCGATCGTATCTATAGCCTACCTGAGATGAGTGAAGAGGACGGCATGAAAGTAGCCGATCTTGAAACTGAGTTTGCTGAAATGGACGGCTATTCTGCTGAGTCTAAAGCGGGTGAGCTACTTTTGGGTGTTGGTATTGCTACTGAACAACATTACGGCCCTATGTCTGAAATTGCACCAGGTTTTAAACTGCGCGTGCTATTAGCGCAAGTATTGTTTTCAGACCCTGATATCATGCTGCTTGATGAGCCTACCAATAACTTGGATATATACACGATTAAGTGGTTAGAAGATGTACTTAATCAACGTGACTGTACCATGATTATCATCTCGCATGACCGTCATTTTTTAAACTCGGTTTGTACACACATGGCCGATATTGACTATGGTGAGTTACGTATTTATCCGGGTAATTACGATGAATATATGTTTGCAGCAACTCAAGCTCGCGAACGTTTATTGAGTGAAAATGCCAAAAAGAAAAGCCAAATTGCTGAACTACAGCAGTTTGTATCGCGTTTTTCTGCTAATGCCTCAAAAGCAAAGCAAGCCACTTCACGTGCAAAACGTATTGATAAAATTCAATTAGACGAAGTGAAAGCCTCATCACGTCAGTCGCCATTTATTCGTTTTGAACAAGAAAAGCAGTTATTCCGTAACGCGCTTGAAATGACCAGCTTATCGCAAGGCTTTGAAGAAACTTTATTCTCAGGATTAGAAGGCCTAGTTGAAGTAGGTGAACGCATTGCTATTATTGGTGAGAATGGTGTGGGTAAAACAACACTACTAAACACTTTAGCAGGGCGTTTAGCACCTAAAAGCGGTGAGTTCAAATGGTCTGAAAATGCGAACATTGGCTATTATGCGCAAGACCATGCCGATGAGTTTGAAAAAGACATGAACTTATTTGAGTGGATGGAGCAATGGCAGCAAGAGGGTGATGACGAGCAAGTTGTTCGTAGTTTCTTAGGTCGTATGTTGTTTTCACAAAACGATATCAAAAAATCTGTAAAAGTTATCTCAGGTGGTGAGCAAGGTCGTATGCTGTTTGGTAAAATCATGATGCATAAACCAAATATCTTATTAATGGATGAACCGACTAACCACATGGATATGGAATCTATAGAAGCGCTTAACTTAGCACTTGAAGCGTATGAAGGTACCTTGATGTTTGTATCACACGATCGTCAGTTTGTATCATCAGTTGCTACCCGTATTTGGGAAATTAAAGACGGTAAAATTATCGACTTTAGAGGAAACTACAGCGAATATTTGGCGAGTAAAGAAGCATAACACCAAGTATTTTCTGCATTTTAAAAAAGCCATGTTTAACATGGCTTTTTTATTGCCTGCTGGTCGCATTATTGCAGTATTTAAGTATATAATACCCGCCATAAAACCGGACATAAGTCCGCTATTTTTAAAATACATTACTGAGGAGTATTTATGACTGTTGGCATTATTATGGGTTCTAAATCAGATTGGCCAACCATGGAACACGCTGCGCTGATGCTAGAAAAATTTGGCATTGCTTATGAAACTAAAGTGGTTTCTGCTCACCGCACTCCTCAATTACTTGCCGATTATGCAAGTTCAGCAAGCGAGCGTGGCATTAAAGTGATTATTGCTGGCGCAGGTGGGGCGGCTCACTTACCGGGTATGGCTGCAGCGTTTACATCATTGCCAGTTTTAGGCGTTCCAGTTAAGTCAAAAGCGTTAAATGGTGTTGATTCATTATTGTCTATTTGCCAGATGCCTAAGGGCGTTGCTGTAGGCACATTGGCTATTGGTGAGCCAGGTGCAGCTAATGCAGGTTTATTGGCTGCACAAATATTAGGCTGTCAAAATCCTGAAATTTTCGCCAAAATTGAAGCGTTTCGCAAAGAGCAAACCGACACTATTCTAGCTAACCCAAATCCTGCAGAGTAATAATGACTATATTAATTTTAGGTGCTGGGCAGCTTGCGAGAATGATGAGCCTTGCTGGCGCACCGCTTAATTTAAATGTGGTTGCTTATGATGTTGGCAGCCAAAAAATTGTGCACCCGCTAACCAACCAAGTGTATTCAACCACACTTGAGCAAGCTATCGATGATGCCGATGCGATTACCGCTGAGTTTGAACATATTCCCGATGATGTATTAACGCTTTGCTGTAATAGCAATAAGTTTTATCCAGGTAAACAAGCTATTAAAACCGGTGGTGACCGTTCGCTTGAAAAAGCCTTGTTAGATAAAACCGAAGTGGCTTGCGCGCCATACCAACTAATTACTGAAAAAGCGCACCTTGAGCAAGCAGTTAAAACATTAGGTAAACCGTTAGTAATAAAAACCTGCCAAGCAGGGTATGACGGCAAAGGCCAATGGCGTTTAAAATCAGATGATGAAATAGACACTATTTGGTCTGAAATGGCCGACTTTATTGCCTCAGGTACAGAGCATGCGCCTCATTCAATTATTGCTGAAAAAATGATCCCGTTCGATCGTGAAGTCTCTATTATTGGCGTGCGCGACAAAGAGGGTAACGTTGCAATTTATCCACTTACCGAAAACCAACATACCCATGGTGTATTAACGCTTTCGGTAGCCGGTAAAGATAATAGTTTAGTAGAGAGCCAAGCAACCTCGGCGTTTACCCGTATTGCCAATGAGCTTAATTATGTAGGTGTATTGGCCATAGAGTTTTTTGATGTACAGGGCACGTTATTAGTTAACGAAATTGCCCCTCGCGTGCATAACTCAGGGCATTGGACTCAGCAAGGTGCTCATTGCTCGCAATTTGAAAACCATATGCGTGCTGTTGCAGGGTTACCTTTGGGTAATACGCAAATTAAGCATCCTACTGCTATGATCAATGTATTAGGCCAAGCACAAATTCCTGCTGATGTTTTAAAAACAGCGGATGTAACCAGTCACTGGTATGGTAAAAGTGTTAAGCCAGGTCGTAAAATGGGGCATATAAATGTCTCGGGTGAGAGTTTACAGCAATTAGGTAGCCGCCTAAGTGAACTTACATCTTGCTTGCCAGAGCAGGATTACCCAGGTGTATTAGCTACCAGCAAATCGCTATTATAAGTTAAAAAATAAAGCGATAAATTTAATCCAATTTATCGCTTTACCTTCTAAAGGTTGTTTTTCAATGATTCATCCAAAGTTTCGTACTATTGTGTTTGCTTTTTTTATGGCACTTTTCATGTCTGGGTTTATGTCATTTGTTATTTCAATATTTAATGTGGGCATGGTCGATAATATTGTAACTATATGGCTTAAAGCGTGGTTATTTGCTTTTTGTATTGCCTTTCCCACAGTTGTATTTGTTGCCCCCGTTGTCCATAAACTGACTAATAAACTTATTCGGGCTTAAACTATGATGATCGCTAAACTGCATAAGCCAACATTCATATTATTACTGGCACTGTGTATGACTCCGTTTATAGGAGCAGGAAGTGCATTGGTATTAGGCGCCATATTTGCCATTACCTTAGGCAACCCGTTTAGTGAGCTTTCTCAAAAGGCCAGTAAAGTGATGCTCAAGCTTGCCGTTGTGGGCCTAGGCTTTGCTGTTGATTTTAATGAAGTAATTGAGGTGGGACGCAGCTCTTTAGTATTAACAATTGTTAGTATTACTGCCATAATCGGGCTTGGAGAGATTTTAACCCAGGTTTTTAAGCTTAATCGTAATACAGGCGTGCTAATTTCATTTGGTACCGCTATTTGCGGTGGCAGCGCCATTGCCGCTATGGCACCGGTCATAAAAGCTAAAGATCCCGAAGTCGCCGTTGCCTTAGGGATTGTATTTCTACTTAATGGCGTGGGATTATTATTATTTCCCGCAATTGGGCACTATTTTGAGTTAACCCAACAGCAGTTTGGTTTGTGGGCCGCATTAGCAATTCACGATACTAGCAGCGTAGTGGGGGCATCGGCTACTTATGGTGCCGTGGCACTGAGTATTGCCACTACGGTAAAATTGACCCGTGCAATGTGGATCATTCCTTATACAGCTGTTGCAGGTGTGTTTATGCGCTCTGATGAAAAGGCGAGTATTCCTTTATTTATTGTCGGTTTTTTATTAGCCGCATTAATTAATACTTATATGCCGTCGTTTTCATCCACATGGGAACTTATTAATAGTGCGGCTAAGCAATTATTAGTGATGACACTGTTCCTAATTGGCAGTGGTTTGTCGTTATCAGTGCTTAAACAAGCAGGTATAAAGCCGTTTTTGATGGCCATTACTTTGTGGGTTATTGTCAGCAGCACTATTTTATTATTAATTATAGATGGATTCATATAATGAAACGTAATCTGAGTATTACAGCAATCAGCAGTGTGTTATTTGCTGTTTTTTCTACCAGCCCTGTATTGGCTGAATCGCTACGCGTAGCAACCTTCAATGTTAGTATGGACGCCACTAATTACACCGCTAAAAATGAACAAGTAAAAAGTGATGCATTGGTAAACGCGCTTCGTTCAGACCACCAGCAAATTAAAAATATTGCTGAAATAATCCAACGTGTCCGCCCAGATGTGGTGTTACTCAATGAGTTTGACTACATTCCAAAAGAGCAAGGTATTGAGTATTTTAAAAGCCACTACTTAAATGTAGGGCAAAATAATCAAGCAGCAATTGATTACCCATACGTTTACATCGCCCCCGTTAATACTGGCTTAGCAACTGAGTTTGACTTAGACAACGATGGTAAAAAAACCGGTGTCATGGGTGATGCACAGGGCTTTGGTTTTTTTGAAGGCCATTATGCAATGGCGTTTTTATCTCGTTATCCAATTGATTTTGACAATATCAGAACACTGCAAACCTTTAAGCACAAAGATTTACCCAATGTAAAAATGCCGGTTGACCCAAAAACCAATACCAATTGGTATAACGATGCAGAGTGGAATGCTTTACGTTTAAGCTCTAAATCTTTTTGGGATATACCCGTAAAGGTAAACGATAAAGTAGTCCATATGTTAGCGTCGCATCCAACACCGCCTGTGTTTGATGGCGATGAAGACAGAAATGGCATTCGCAACCATGATGAAATTAGGCTCATTGCTGATTACGTTAATAACGAAAGTTACCTCTATGATGATAGCGGTAAAAAGGGTGGCCTTGCAGCACAATCCCGATTTGTGATTTTAGGTGACTTAAATGCCACTGCTGAGGGTGATAAAAAGCGCACCAATACAACAGATCAAATACTTAAAAGCCCATTGATTAACGCTGGCTTCATTCCAACAAGTGAGGGCGCTAAAGAGCAATACTCACAAGCTTATGCTAAAAATTATACCGCTAGCTGGCAAGCACGGGTTGATTACGTTTTGCCTTCAAATTATGGATTAACCATTAAAGATGGCGGTGTATTTTGGCCGAAAAAGCAAAGCGACTTATATCGTTTAATTAAAGATAGAAATGCATCAAGCGACCACCGCATGGTATGGCTTGATTTAACGGTTGAATAAACGGGTTATTCACCCCAATATCAGCGTTGTTTATCTTAAATAATTGCAATTATAAAGGTGCTTCTGCTTAAATATGGTTAATTATAATAACCGTCAAGAAGCACTATGATTTTTAAATTCTCATCTTCTAAAACACTTGTTGCAATCGCTGTTGCATCAAGTGTTATGTTAGCGGGTTGTACCGCAACCGCCACAACTTCTACTGACTCATCTATTCAAACAAATACCACCGTTGCTAATGTTGTTAACACGCCCGCAGGTTTGGGCCAATCAAAAATCACCCTTGAACAAGCCATGGCGCATCCTGATTGGATTGGACGCCAGCCACAAAGCGCTTTTTGGAGTGCAGATTCAAGTACCATTATTTATGCGCGTAAGCAGCAAGGTAGTGAGCTAAGAGATTTATTCACTCAAGCTGTAAACTCACAAACAGCAGAGCAAGTGGCACTAGAAAAATTACACCGTGTTGGTTCAAGTAAAGCTGTTTTTTCTAACGATAAATCACTTCAAGCTTATGTGTTTGAGGGTAACGTATTTATCAAAAACGTAAAGTCAGGCGTAATTAAACAAATTACGCAAAGCTCTGCTACTGAGTCAAAACCACAGTTTTTAAACGATGGTAACTTAGCGTATCGTCAGGGTAATATCTTTTTCAAAGTGGATTTAACCACAGGTTTAACCCGCGAAATAGCCAATTTAAAACTCGCTGACAAACCACAAGGCGTAAAAGAACCATCAACTTATATTGCCAAAGAGCAACATAAGCTTATTGATTACATTGCACTGCAGCACAAAAATAAACAAGATAAGCATGCGCGTAAAGAGCAAGTAAAAGCTAATAACAGCTCAATTGCTAACACCCATTATTATTTAGGCGATGGCAACACGGTTGATGAAGCCGAGCTTTCTCCAAATGGTGATGCGTTAATTGTAGTCGTACAAGAAAAAAGCTCATGGCGTGGTGAAGGCGATATTATGCCTAATTACATCACTGATGATGCGACGATAGAGCCTAAAAAAGTTCGCCGCCGCATAGCTGATTCTAAAGAGCAAACTTCTGAGCTTGTTTATATTAACCTTGCAGATCAAAGCCAAACCACATTAGGGTTCAATACTTTACCTGGTTTTGATGAAGATGTACTTGCTGAGGTTAAAAAAGAAAACTACGCCCGTGAAGGCAAAACCTATAAATCTAAAAAACAACCTCGTGGTATTAACGTTATTTCAGATTGGGGTTGGAATCAATCACCTATTAGCTGGAACGATGATGGTAGCCAAGTAGCGATTATGCTTGAAGCATGGGATAACAAAGATCGTTGGTTAGCCACTGTAGATTTTGAAAATAACAAACTTGTCTCTCAACATCGTTTACATGACGATGCGTGGATTGCCTATGCCTTTAACGACTTTGGTTGGTTAAATAATTCCACTACCTTGTATTATTTATCTGAAGAATCGGGCTATAGTCAGCTTTATAAAAAGCCACTCGATGGTAAAGCGACTGCGCTAACCATGGGTAAATTTGAAGTATCTAATTTAACCCTCACTGATAACAATAATGCCATTTACTATAAAGCGAATGTTGAGCATCCTGGTCTTTACGAAATTTACCGTGTAAACCCACAAACAGGTGTTAGTGAGCAAGTAACAGACTTAAATGGCATGACGGATTATACCTTAAGCCCAGATCAGTCTAAGTTATTATTAAGACACTCTAAAATCACTATGCCCACTGAGCTTTATGTGGCTGAGGCTAAAGCAAACACAACCGCAACTCGTTTAACTAACACGGTATCTGAGACGTTTTTAGCTAAAAAACTCACGGCGCCTAAAATTGTTGCTGTGCCTTCAAGCCATACAGATCAGCCAATATACGCCAAAGTTTATTACCCGGCTGATTACCAAGAAGGTGAAACAGGTAAAAACCGTAAAGCGGTTATTTTTAACCACGGTGCCGGTTACCTGCAAAATTCACACATGGGTTGGTCTGGTTACTTTCGCGAATTTATGTTTCATTCATTACTTGCCGATGAAGGTTACGTAGTGATGGATATGGATTACCGTGCTTCTAAAGGTTATGGCCGTGATTGGCGTACTGCTATTTACCGCCAAATGGGAACACCTGAAACACAAGATTTAGCTGATGGCGTAAAATGGATGGCTGAAAATGCCAACGTTGATACTCAAGCGGTTGGTACTTATGGTGGTTCATACGGCGGATTTATGACCTTTATGGCGTTATTTACCGCGCCAGATTTGTTTCAATCAGGAGCGGCGCTTCGCCCTGTGACTGATTGGGCACATTACAACACGGGCTATACCGCTAACATTTTGAATCACCCAGATGTTGACCCAATTGCTTATGAACGTAGTTCTCCTATTTACTACGCTGAAGGGCTTAAAAAGCATTTATTAATCAATGCGCCTATGGTTGATGATAATGTGTTCTTTCAAGATTCAGTGCGTTTAGTGCAGCGTTTAATAGAACTTGAGAAAGAAAACTTTGAAACAGCAATCTTCCCAGTAGAGCCGCATGGTTTTGTGCAGCCTTCGAGCTGGTTAGACGAATACCGTCGTATTTATAAGTTGTTTAAAGAAACACTATAAATAGCGGTAAATTAATAAAAACGCCACAATGTGGCGTTTTTTTATTCTTTATTTCTGCTGATGAATTGAATAATTAAAGGAGCGCCTAACAATACGCCACCAATTGCGCCTATTAAATGTGCATCAACAGCCACCGTTGAGTTGATCAATGTGCCTATATCAGCACTAGGGCCATTTACTTGCTCTGCAATCAATTTTACCCACACACCAATAAACAACACATAACCCGATTTAAGTCCAACAGTGACATCCTTTATCGCTCCCCAAATGATCACGCCATGCAATAGGGCACTAAGCCCTGTGTAAATTGTAATTGTGGGGCAAAACCAAAAAACACCTAAGCCACACCAAATTGCCAATGTGGCAATATTAAAACCATATCTGCTTGGTGATGTGTACTCACCATGCAATAACCATATAAGCGCGATACCGGCACAATTCAACCCTAAGTGCGCCCAGTTGGCATGTACAAATTGGCTGGTAAATAAACGCCATAGTTGGCCTTGTTCAATCAGTTGACGATTAAACTCAAGTTCGTCGTTTATACCCAGCCATGCTAAAAGTGAGCTTAATAAAATTAAACACAAAGGAGGGAAAACATAGCGCGGCTGAAGAGGTAAATTAAGCATTTAGGGATCATTTTTATATTTATTTTTGCATATTGTGCCTGTTTAACTTTAAGATGCCAATTATCTTCCATGCAATTTAAGTTTAATCAGTAATTATGAATTTTAAGCTCAACTCTTTATTTGCTCTCTCTTTAAGTGCACTGTCTTTACCTTTATTTGCACAGCAAGCAAGCACAATTGAAACACGTGAACCTGAAGCGGCTACAGGCGTTGTACAAAAACATTTAGTGGCTGGCGATAAATATATGGTTGCCGCGGCAAACCCGTATGCTTCACAAGCGGGTAGAGCCATTTTAGCCCAAGGCGGTAGTGCGGTTGATGCCGCTATCGCCACCCAATTAGTACTTACATTAGTCGAGCCGCAATCATCAGGCATTGGTGGTGGTACATTTATGATGTATTACAACAAAGCTAATAATAAACTTACCAGCTTTGATGGCCGCGAAACCGCACCGAGTAATGCCGATGCAAACCTGTTTTTAAATAAACACGGCAATGCAGTAAAATGGATAGAAGCGGTTGTAGGTGGTCGCTCTGTAGGCGTACCCGGTATATTACATGCGTTTGCCAGCGCCCATAAACAGTATGGCACCTTACCTTGGGCTAGCTTATTTAAACCTGCTATTAAACTTGCTGAGCAAGGGTTTGAAGTATCGCCTCGATTACATGGGTTACTGGTTAGACAATTAAACCCAGGTGTAATGAGTATGCCGGTGATTAATGAGTATTTTTTCCCTAATGGCAAAGTAATTGAAGTAGGTAGTATTAAAAAAAATCAGCCATTGGCTAATTTATATAAAGATATTGCTTCAAAAGGAATAGATGCGTTTTACAAAGGCGATAACGCTAAAGCCATGGTAAAAGCGGTGCAAAAATCAAAAATCGCGCCTGGTAAATTATCTGTGCAAGACCTTGCTAATTACAGCAGTAAAGAGCGTGCACCCGTTTGTATAAAATATCGAGTGTATAATGTGTGCTCTATGGCGCCTCCTAGCAGTGGTGGTGTTGCAGTGCTACAAATTTTAGGTTTGCTTGAACACAAAGACATGGCTAGCATAAAAGCCAATATCCCAGAGGCAATTCATTACTTTAGCCAAGCCTCACGTATTGCGTTTGCCGATCGTAATAAATACATTGGCGACCCTGACTTTACCCAAGTACCTACCCAAGAATTATTAGATAAAGACTATATTGCCACCCGCGCAGAACTAATCACTGAAAAAGATCAAAAAGCACAGCCAGGCAACCCAGTAGATTACTTAAGCTATGCAAACGATGATTCTTTTGAGCTGCCCTCTACCTCACACGTATCGATTGTTGATAGCAACGGCAACGCCGTATCAATGACCAGCTCTATTGAAATGGCGTTTGGCTCAACAGTGATGGTAAATGGTTATATTTTAAATAATCAGCTAACTGATTTTTCACTTTCGCCACGTAAAAATGGCAAGTTAGTGGCTAACAGAGTAGAAGCGCATAAACGCCCGCGCAGCTCAATGTCACCGGTGATGGTATTTAACCAAGATGGCAGCTTACGCTTAGTGGTGGGTTCTCCTGGTGGGAGTCGTATTATTGATTATGTAGCGCAAGTGGTTATTGGTGTTCTAGATTGGGATTTAAACGCCCAACAAGCCATTAATTTACCCCGAACCACCAATCGTAATGATTATACTAGCCTTGAGAAAGGTACTGAGCTTGAAGCGCTTGTACCAGAGCTTGAAGAGCGCGGCCATGATGTACGTGTGATTGACCTAAACTCAGGCTTGCATGCGGTAGAGGTAAAAAACAACCGTTTGTATGGCGCTGCCGATCCGCGCAGAGAAGGGATGGCGTTATCTGATTTAAGTAATAATAAAGCCTCATTTAAATTTTAAAACATGTATAATAAACAGCAGGTTTGCTGCCTGCTGTTTTAAATGTAACAGATTAATAGTTAATAACTATTTGGTTGAAAATAGCATGTTAACTAACGTAAAAAAATTAGCAAACCTAAACATAATTGGCACTGTTGTAACCATTAAACAAAGCACGCACATTATTTAATGCGCGTTTAACGTTTTAAACCCACATCAGGCAGCTAACATATTCACCAAATATGAGTGGCTTTATACTAAAGTAGCGCTTGTATTTGTACATTTTCAATGGTCTGACAAGCTTAAATGTCATTGCAATTTAGCCTTTAACAATGATAATGGCAGATCATTATTTAAGATTCAGTAAAGCTTGGAAATATGACTACAAATACCGATCCAAATTATCTTTATATTCCTTATTCTGGCCCAGGCCTAATTGAAACCCCGTTATTGAATAAAGGAAGTGCATTTAGCCAAAAAGAGCGTGAAAACTTTAATCTTGCTGGTTTACTTCCACCTCGTTACGAAACAATAGAAGAGCAAGTTGAGCGTTGTTACCAACAGTACTCAAGTTTTAATGACAACTTAAATAAGCACATCTATTTACGTGCCATTCAAGACAATAACGAAACGCTTTACTACCGTTTGGTACGCGATCATATTGAAGAAATGATGCCTATTATTTACACCCCAACGGTGGGTGATGCCTGTGAGAAGTTTTCTGATATTTATCGCAGTGCCCGTGGTTTGTTTATTTCTTATGAAGATCGTTTTCAAATTGACGATATTTTACGTAATGCCACTAAAGGTAAAGTTAAAGTTATCGTGGTTACCGATGGCGAACGTATTTTAGGCTTGGGCGACCAAGGTATTGGCGGTATGGGGATTCCAATTGGTAAGCTTTCTTTGTATACCGCCTGTGGCGGTATTAGCCCAGCGTACACATTACCGGTTATGCTTGATGTAGGTACCAATAACGAAAAACTATTAAACGACCCAATGTACATGGGTGCTCGACATAAGCGTATTGCGCAAGATGAGTACGATGAGTTTTTAGATTTATTCATTAAAGCGGTTAAGCGTCGTTGGCCAAGCGTGTTACTGCAATTTGAAGACTTTGCACAACCAAATGCTATGCCATTATTAAAGCGTTACCGTAATGAAATTTGTAGCTTTAATGATGACATTCAAGGTACTGCATCGGTTACTGTGGGCTCTTTATTAGCAGCTTGTCGTGTTAAAGGCGCTAAACTATCGACTCAAAAAGTCGTGTTTGTCGGCGCAGGCTCTGCAGGTTGTGGTATTGCTGAACAAATTGTTAGCACTATGGTGGCTGAAGGCATCAGTGAAGCAAAAGCACGCAGCCAAGTGTTTATGGTTGACCGCTTTGGCTTGTTAACTGATGGCATGGAAGGCTTACGCGACTTCCAACAAATGTTAGCGCAACCAACAAGCTGCCTAGCCGATTGGACTTACAGCGGCGAATACGCGTCATTATTAGATGTAATGCACTGCGCTGAACCAGATATTTTAATTGGTGTATCAGGTCAACCGGGCTTATTTACTGAGCAAGTTATTCGCGCTATGCACGCGAAATGTGAAGCACCTATTATTTTCCCGTTAAGTAATCCATCTAAACAAGTAGAAGCTTACCCAGAAGATGTTATCAAATGGACTGATGGTAAAGCGATTGTAGCCACAGGTAGCCCATTCGACCCAGTTGTTTATAACGGCGTGACTTACCCCATTCCTCAATGTAATAACAGCTATATTTTCCCTGGTATTGGTTTAGGTGTAATTGCTGTTAAAGCAACGCGTATTACCGATGCAATGTTAATTATGTCGAGCGAAATGTTGGCAGAGTCATCACCATTAGCCAATACAGGTAAAGGTAGCTTATTACCTGCGTTAACAGAAATTGAAACGCTGAGTAAACGCATTGCTTTTGCAGTCGCTAAAAAAGCGATTGAAGAGGGCGTTGCCCTTGAAATTTCAGATGATGCACTGTGGGCAGCCATCGACAGAAACTACTGGTTACCGAAGTATCGTAACTACAAGCGTTGCAGCATTTAAAGCTTCATTACTAAAAAACAGGCTTTTGCCTGTTTTTTTATGCTTGTTCATCTGCAATTAACCACATAAGGTGTTAACTAAGGCAATCAAATTTAAAAGGATAGACTTATGAAAACGCTTTCGATTATAACGGCTGCTTTGCTCAGTACGTCAGCCTATGCAACCAGTGCTCCTGAAGAGCCGCATATCTATGTTAAAGGTGAAGCTTCACTAACAACTATGCCCGATCATGTTCTATTAACAGTAGGTATTACTGAAATAGATAAAAACTTAATTGCCGCAAAAAAACAAACCGATACCACTATGGCCAACGCAATTAGTTTAGTAAAAAAACTAGGTGTAGCTGATGCCGATATTAATGCTGGTCAAATCTCAATCTATCGCGATAATCAATATAACCGTGAAACAGGTAAGCAAGAGTTTACCGGCTTTAAAGTATCGAGAACGCTGACAATTAAACTTTCTGCGATTAATAAATACCCTGAGCTTTTACAAAGCTTAGTTAATAATGGCATTAATGAAATTAGGCAAACCCAGTTTTTAGCGAGCAACTATGATGAGCTGCACAAAAAAGCACAAAAATTAGCTATTAAACAAGCTAAAGCAGCGGCAAAAGAGTTAACTGATGATTTTGATGTTGAATTGAAAGGCTTATATAGTGCGTCTTTAAGTCCGCTTGATATGCCATCAGTACCTTACATGCGCAGTGAAAAAGTAATGATTGCTGATGGTGCACCGAGCAACTATGTACCCGATGCCTATCATGCTGGTGAAATTACAATAAGCGCATCAAGTTACGCAATTTATTATATTGATTAAGCGCTTATAGGTGGGTGGCGCTCAAATCGTGCCACCAACTGCTTTCCTTGTGACTCACTAATACGCACAATGGCATACAGCATATTACTAATCTCTTGACGATCGTATTCGTTAACTATGTGCTGATTAATATCATCAACAATGGCATTTAAATAATTAAACACACTGTTTCGTGCATCCACATTCTCATTAGCAATAAATAAAATATTTTTAAATGCTTCAATAACGTTAGTCATTACATAGGCATCGGCTTTTGCATAATTGCGTAAAGGGGTGAAGTTATCATGAAGTAGTTCATCAAAACTGGTTTCATGAAAGTACAACAATGGTTGCTCATCTTTTTCATAGCATGAGTAATTTATTGCATTAATCTTTAGTCGTTCTATTAATAATATACTCAACATATCAATTGATTTAACCGCAGTACCCGGATCGTTTATTCCTGGGCTCATAGCTTTTACCGCAATTTCTGATATTTGTGTTAACCCATAGCGGTAATGGTCGCTAATGTATTCTTCTATATAAAAAATAAAGCAATCTAAAATTTTCTCAATTAACTCTTCGTTCTCAGATATGTCCTTATTACACTTTAAAAACGGGTAACCTTTAACTGTAAAATAACCTTGCTTAACCGTAATAAACAGCTCAATATTTTCATCTGCTAGTAGGGCACATAATTTATTAGAATGAACCCCTTTGTAGTAACCCTCGGTTGTACTGTTTATTGAATGCCAGTTTGAAAACTCAGGAAAGTTATCAACGGGGTTTTCGTCTTGCATCTTGATAATGTCTTGAATTTCTTTTTTTGTTTGCCTAAACAACCCATTTAATACGTTATCTACTTGTATTGCTTTTGAAATAGAATGAATAAAAAATACAAATAACCCTAAAGATATTAATCCAAAAACAAGCGCAAACAACACGCCAAGAGCAGGAATAGCGGTATTACCATTATCGAGTTTGTTGATATTTATCAGCATTATTATTGAATAAATAATACTACCCAAATAAAAACCTAAAACCATTTGGTGTGATTTACGGGTAATGAGCCCAGGAACAACTCGAGGTGATAAGCTAGCACTGGCTGAATTTAATACCACCATCACCATAGAAAAGCTAAATACGGTTAACGAAATAATGCTGCCAGCGAGGGTACTTAAAATGGTACGTGCGTTTTCTGCGCTATCAACTAATATAAATGAAATTAGTGATTTAAGTTTCTCAATAGGGGCTAAGTACTCGACTGACATCGTCAGCACAGCAAAAAATAAAAAAGCAACAGATAATAAAGAGGGATAAAACCCAATACTGTTAATTATTTCGCGGTAGCTATTGGTTATTTTTGTTCTTAAATACATATTATCCTTACTTATTACGATACCAATCTATAAATCACTCTAGCATATTTGATACTAAAGTAAGTGATTTTACAGCTTAAGTTATGTGTTATTATTGCTTAAAAATTTAATGGAAAAATACTGTGATTATATCGAGTTATGCGGCTTTACTGGCACTATATTATATTTACCTGAGTATTAATGTTGTAAAAATACGCAAGGCTGAAGGCATTTCACTTGGTAATGGGAGTCATCCTGAGCTTGAACGTGCAACTCGAGCTCATGGGAATTTCATTGAGTATGTACCAATTAGCCTAATTTTACTGTTCTTATTAGAGTATCAAGGCTTAGCAAGTCATTATATGCATGCACTTGGCGGTTTGCTATTTATAAGCCGTGCACTTCATGGCTCAGCTATTAGAACTAACAATTTGAAAGCACGTGTATTAAGTATGATGATGACATTTGCTATTCTTTTTGTAAGTTCCTTAATTTTATTGTTAAGTCGATAAATAAAGATGCGATTCGCTATTGTTTTTTCAACTTGTTATTTTATTAGCTTAGTTGCACCTGGTGCATCGGCAATAGAAAACAACACAAAAAACGCCAGCGATACTTTACAAGTTGTCTATCCAAAAACCATGCGCAGTGGCGAAAATGAAATTTTATACCCAATAGTATTATTAAGGGCCGCCTTGCAATCCAGTGGTGAGAGTTTCACATTAAATGCTTCGAGTATTTCGATGGCACAAAGCCGCTCTTTAAAACAAATTATTCATAACGATGAAATTAATGTTGCATGGACTATGACTTCACAGCAGCGAGAGCAAGAACTCCTACCTGTAAGAGTGCCTATTTTTAAAGGATTATATGGCTGGCGTTTATTAGTAACCACACAAAACAAGCTTAGTAGCTTATCAAGTATTGAGAGCCTGAGAGACCTCAAACCAGTGCATTTTATTCAAGGACATGATTGGCCTGATACAAAAATATTATTAGATAGTGGATTAACTGTATCAACATCAATTGAATACAGCTCATTATTTAATATGTTAATAAAAGGCAGGGGGGATGTATTTCCTCGATCGTTGCTTGAGGTTGAAACAGAGCTAAATACCTTTAAAGATGATACAGGTGCAAACTTAACCTTGGTGCCACATTTAATGTTGCAATACCCAGCCGCCATCTACTTCTTTTTTAACAAAGACACACCGAAAATTGCGCAAGCCGTCGAAAAAGGACTCGAAATAATGCGCAGTAACGGTGAGTTCGACCGCTTATTTAATGCGTATCACCGCAGTGCAATAGAGCACGCTGATATAAAAAATAAAACAATTATTAAACTAAAAAACAATCAGTTACCAGCATTAACTCCCTTAGGTGATGCTGCACTTTGGTTTTCAGAAAAAGATATTTAACTCCCCATGACACAAAAAATATTTATTATAGGTTTACCGCGAACCGGGACCACCAGTGTATGCAATGCATTTTTACAATTTGGTATACCAACCGCTCATACTGCATATACCACCGCTTGTTTTGATAATGCGCTGGCTATAGCAGATACGCCTGTATTTAACGATTTTCAAGCATTAGATAAATTCTATCCAGGCGCAAAATTTATATATTTAGAGCGAGATCTTGCTGCTTGGTTACCTTCTATCCGTCAGCTTTTACAGCGAATGCACACTAATTTAACCCGGGCAGATGGTGGCTTTAATATTCATTTAAAACGCTGTTATTTGAATACGTTTAAAGATTTTTCACTAGAAAACATAAATAACGATAAATATTTAACTGACTGTTATAAAAAGCATATTGATAATGCTAAGGCTTATTTCAGTAATCGAGAAAATGATTTTTTAGCGATAGATATAGCTAAACCTAACAGTTTTAGTCAGCTTTGTGATTTTTTAAATATAAGCTCTGAATTAGCCGGATTTGAAAAAATGAATATGGGCGGTAAAGTCACCGCGTGGAATGATATAAAGCATCCATTAAAAATTGAGTCGACCGCGAAAGGGCGGATAGATAAATTTTTACCTTATGAGAGCCAAATTTAAACCATGAGCCAAGATTTTTATTTTTAAATACGCTAAAATCCACGCATTATTTTATAAGTTGTATCCTTATGTTTGAATTAAAATACCACACGCCATTTGAATGGACCGAAGTTGTTTTAGCTGACTTTGAAACTTTTTTACAAGACCACGCAGCTGCTGAAAAAAAAGCATCGGGCATGGCCATGTCTATGCTTTCACATTATCCAGATAAGCGTAAGTTAGTTAAAGCCATGACTGACTTAGCACTAGAAGAGTTAATTCATTTTAAGCAAGTGCTTAAGTTATTGATAGAACGCGATACCAATTTAGGCGACGATAAAAAAGATCCTTATATTAAACAAATACGCGCTCACTTTAGACACGGTCGTGATGGTTTTTTAATGGATAGGCTACTTGTTGGCGGTGTAATCGAGGCGAGGGGACACGAACGTTTTTCTTTAGTTGCCGAGGCGCTACCTGAAGGAAAAGAAAAAGATTTTTATGTTGCAATAGCTAAGTCAGAAGAAAAACATAAAAATTTATTTGTGGAGCTTGCCTACGAATACTTTGATAAACAAGAAGTTGACGAACGCTTAGATGAGCTACTAACAATAGAAGCAGAAATTTGTAAAAACATTCCTTTTACAGCGGCTCTTCATTAAAAACAGGGTATGTTGTTTGATAAAGCAAAAACAACATACCAACTTTTCAAATTACTCTTCCTTTCTTCATACTGATTAATCAATCAAACCCTAAGTAGATCAACTTAACAGCACTTAGTTAACACAGCCAAACAATAAACAGCTATTATCAATTATTAATGTATAGCTTAATAGGATGTGAACCAATGCAGCCAATTCAACATATTGCCGTGCTAACCTCTGGTGGGGATGCTCCGGGAATGAACACCGCATTATTTGCCATAGTAAAAACCGCTCAACAACAAGGGATCAAAGTATCAGGGGTTCGCAAAGGATTTGAGGGTCTTATTGATAATGACTTAATTCCCTTGGACTATAAAAGTTTGCAACAAAGTATGCACTTGGGTGGGACTGTGTTAAAAACTGCACGCAGTGAAAGATTTAGAACAGAGACAGGTAGGCAGCAAGCTTTAGCTGCAATTGAACATAATAATGTTGATGCCTTAATTGTCATAGGTGGCGATGGCTCTTTTAGAGGATGTTTATGGTTATCGCACATTACCAACATCCCTTATATAGGTATTCCTGGCACTATTGATAATGATATTGCAGGCACAGACTACACCTTAGGGTTCGATACAGCAGTAAACACATCAATGCAATGCATTGATAATATTAGAGATACAGCTGAATCCCATAATAGGGTGTTTATTATTGAAGTAATGGGGCGTGATTCTGGCTATATTGGTACTTATGCAGGGCTAACTTCTGGTGCCGACTCAATATTAATTCCTGAAAATGATAAAGACATTGATGATTTATTGAATAAAATTAGAGATTATCACAGTGAACACGCATTTATCGTGGTAGTGTCTGAAGGCGACGAAATTGGTGTTGAGCATGTGTGTGAAAAAATAGCTGCTGTAAATTCAAATATAGATTTACGTGTAACTAAACTAGGGCACTTACAACGAGGTGGTAATCCATCAGCAGCTGATCGTATGTTAGCAATTAGATTGGCTGTACAAAGTGTAAAAGCATTATGTGCTGGGGAAACCGCTATAATGGTTGGTATATTAAATAACGCAGTCGCTAATACACCTATGCAAGATGTTGTTAAACAACACGTTATTAGTGACGAGCTACAAGGGCTGTTATTTGTATTTTGTAGATAGTAATTAAATAAGCATAATATCCAGAATGAGAAACTATAAATGAAATATTTAAGAGGTACAGCAATAAGCCTGTTATTAGTAAGCTCAGCAAGCGTGTTAGCTCAAAACAATTGTATGAATTTAAACGGCTGTGAAAAGAAAGCCTGTGAAGTTAACCAAGAATTATTAATTGCAAAACAACAAGGTAATGATCACAAAGTCGCGGGCCTTGATAAAGCACTAAAGAGTATAAATTCACATTGTAGCCACGAAGGATTAATTACAGAGTTACAACAAAAAATAGATAAGACCAGTATCGAAATTGAAGAATATAAAGCTGATATAAATAAAGCTAAGCAACAAGGCAAGTTCGATAAAATTGAAAAGTATCAGCAAAAGCTAAATGAAAAAACTAAGCAGCTACAACAATTAACTAATGAGCTTAATAGTTTAAACAAAGCAAATAGCGCGTAGTGAGTTTTATAGTTGAATACATCTTTATGGGAAAAGGGCTCAGATACAGTGATAATAACGTGCATAAACACCGTGCCGTTAGCTTGTTGAGGTATTAACTTATCCTATTTAACATAATATAAATTATAGGTAGTTAATCTTATACTTATATGTAGCACTGTATTTTGGTTCTAACACCCTCACTAAGTCCAATACTAGACGGTATCGGACATAAGGTGCATTTAAACGGCAAATACGGTTATTCATAGTTATCACCTTGAGGTTCCTGATTGCTTGGCTTAATATTAAACCACAAGCCGTAAAAAATGTTGAAGTATTCATATGGAATTTGTACGCCCACTCGAACCTATTTTAATCATTGATGATGTTAAACAGATCCGTGCTGATTTAAGCCTAGTTTTAGCTGGCTTGGGTTTCGACGACATAATTGAATGCGATAATTTTAATTGTGCTAAACCCTTACTTATTGAAAAGTCGCCTAACGTTATTTTTTTAGATGTTGATTTGCCTGATTCTGAAAGTGTTGAAATTTTAGAGTCAATTAACAACGAGCATCCACATGCCCATGTGGTTATGTGTTCTGGCCACAACAGCTTTGAAACCGTGCAAAACACTTGGGAGCTTGGTGCAAAAGAATTTATAGCCAAACCTTTCAACGCGCAAAAAGTTGATGCCGTAATGAAACGTTTAGAACTTATAGATTAATTAAATTATGCAGCACATTGTTACCACCATTATTGATGACCTATCTACGGTTATATTTGGCAAACAACAACAAATAAAATTAGCATTAGCCTGTTTGTTTAGTGAAGGCCATTTACTAATTGAAGACTTACCTGGCATGGGTAAAACCACTTTATCGCATGCATTGGCGGCCGTTTTGGGGTTGTCGTATCAGCGTATACAATTTACTAGCGATTTATTACCGGCTGATATTATTGGAACCAATATTTTTAATAATAAAGAACACAGTTTTTCATTTCATAAAGGCCCGATTTTTAGTCAAGTTGTACTTGCTGATGAAATAAATCGTGCTGGTCCTAAAACCCAAAGTGCTTTATTAGAAGCCATGGAAGAACAACAAGTGACTGTAGATGGAGAAAAGTACCCGCTCCCTACTCCGTTTTTTGTTATTGCTACGCAAAACCCTTTATATCAAGCAGGAACTTATCCGCTGCCAGAATCGCAATTAGACCGTTTTTTAATGCGCATAAGCTTAGGTTTTCCACCTAAAAACGCTGAAAAAAGATTACTATTAAACAATCAAAAGCGCGATTACTCCCAATTACCACAGCGAATTAACCAACAACAACTTAAACAAATACAAGAATCTATAGCTAATATTACGCTAAGCGCTCCGGTTGTTGATTATATAATTGAATTAGTGACTTACACTCGTGAGGCTCAATCGTTATCAGCTTCGCTTTCACCAAGAGCAAGTATGGCGTTAGCAAAATCAGCAAAAGCATGGGCCTATATTGAAGGTCGAGATTTTGTACTTCCCGAAGATGTACAAGCGGTATTCTCTAGTGTGTGCCAGCATAGATTAGGTTTGCACAGTGAAGCGGGCAACAACCAAATTGCAGACATTTTAAAACATGTTTTAGTGCCCGTTTAAACCAATGGATATTTTTAAGATAAAACGCCCTGCTTTTATCCATGCTATAAAAAGTGCAATTTTAACGGTCTTATTAAAAAATAAGCACAAAAAAAATAGCATCACTTTAACGCACAATACTATTTATGTTTTGCCTTCCACACTGGGTGTATATTTTACGGTTGTTGCGCTATTAAACTTTGTAATGGGAATTAACTACCAGAACAATTTAATTCTTTTTATGGCGTACTTAATGTTTGTGATTATTATTTTTGCCTTGTTGTTAGGTTATAGCAACGCAAAAGGATTAACTGTTAGCTTTAAATATGCCATTGAGAGTTATGCACCTCAGCCACCCCAATTAGTGTGGCAAATAAAAGCAAACGACACATGTCAGTCAATTACCTTAAGTTATCCAAATAATTTCGAACACACCTGCTATATAGCTAATGTTAAAACCGACGCTATACAATGCCAGTTATCATTGCCTTATTTAAATCGCGGTCGCTATTCATTAAAACCAATAAAAATTGCCAGCAATTATCCATTTGGTTTGGTTAGTGTGTGGAGTTACATTCAACCTAGTCATGCAGTTTATGTTTACCCATCAATTATTAAAACGCTTAATCAACAATTAAACCAAATGACTGCTAATGATGATGAAGGAGCTGAAAAACACCAAGGCGATGACGAGTTTGAAAGTTTAATTACTCATTTGCCTGAAATGGGGTTGCAGCGAGTTTCGTGGAAACACTACGCAAAAACTCAGCAATTATTAGTAAAGCAATTTAGTGATTTTAAATCTGCCGAGACACAATTTGACTTTAATTTAATGACTGGCGATACCGAGCAACGCTTAGGGCAATTGTGTTACCTAGTATGCCAAGCGTTTGAAAGCGACATTAATTACTCGTTGAAATTGCCTAATATGGTCATAGAAAATGGCTCCGGTAATTTTCATCAGCAACGCTGTTTACAAGCCTTAAGTAGTGTAGGCACTGATTATGAATAAGATCAAAAATCAACGCGTTATAAATTTTTCTCTGTCATTTATTTACTTAGGGTTAGTGAGTTTTTTTATAGAGCACTTGCCCCTGCCCTTTATTATTATGCTTAGCATGTTATGTGGCTGGAATATTTTTTTAACCCTTAAATACAAACAAAAGCCCAATGCGTGGCTCGCAAACGGACTCGCTGCAATAGCATTAATTATTATGCTTAGCAGTATTGGCTTTAAAGATACCGTGGTACTGTTTGTTGCCATGCTTTTGCTGTCATGCGTTTTTAAATTACTACAGGCAAAAACAAAGCAGCATTATCAATTGATCATCACCCTCACATTCTTTTCACTTTCAGCAGTGTATTTGTTTAGCCAAACTATTTTTACTACTTTAATTATTAGCACACTGTATGTTTTAAACTTTGCGGTACTGGGTTTGCTCGAATCGAGTCATAGTTTAAAACTGTCATCGAAACAAAGCGCTAAAATAATGCTGCTGGCTTTTCCTTTGGCTGTTGTGCTCTTATTATTTTTACCAAAACTCCCTGCATTTTGGCAATTACCTGGGCCAAAAATGGCGCAAACAGGCCTATCTGAACAAGTAGACCCATTTGATATAGCTAAATTATCAAACTCTGATGAATTGGTGTTTAGAGCTAAGTTTGATGATAACTCAGCCTCTACCCCTTATTACTGGCGCGCTATTGTACATGATGAATTTGACGGTAAAGCTTGGAAAACATCTTCATTTTTAAAGCAAGCAATGATGTTGCCAAGCCAAAATAGCAGCAATGAAAATAGCACTCAATACTCAATAATTGCTGAGCCAGCAATGGCTGATTGGTTATATGGGATTGGCTATGCCAACAGTGACAATGAAAATGTAATTTCCAATTCAGTGGGTTTACTGCGTAAAAAACAATATAAATCCAAAGTGTTGCAATATTCCGTTAGTACTAAACCATTATCTAGTAAAAAACTTAATAGTGTAGAGCAGCGTTTTTATAAAACGCTTTCAGTGAGTAATAACCAGAAAAGTTATCAGCTGGCGCAACAATTAAAAAACAGTAGTGCTAACGCCGATGAGCTTTTTAATAAACTGCTAGATTATTTTTCGCAAAATAACTTCAGTTATACTCTTACACCAACACCTATGCGCGGCGATGATACCCTTGATCAATTTATGTTTAACAATAAGCGCGGCTTTTGTGGTCATTATGCCAGTGCAGCGGCCTTTATTTTTAGAAGTGCAGGCGTACCAGCGCGGGTAGTCAGCGGATATTTAGGCGGCGAGTACAATCAAAGCAATGACTATATTACCGTTCGTCAATACGATGCGCATGCTTGGGTTGAGGTTTATACTAATGCAGGCTGGAGAATATTTGATGCTACAGCGGCTGTAGCCCCCGAACGATTAAATGGCTCTTTATCGCAAAGTGCAGCATTAAATGACGAATTTAAAAATAATATTAATTTTGGTTTAGTTAGCTTAAGTAATTATGCTGCCATAAACTGGCTTCGCCTTGAATTAGAAAACCTCGATTACCAATGGTCTAGTTGGGTGCTGGGGTTTGATAAAAACAAACAACAGAATTTATTAGCGGCCCTATTTGGTAACACTTATATTTGGTTAGTACCGCTAGGGGTTATTATTGTTTTAATTTTAATTTTAAGTTTTAGTGCTTACTTTATTTATATAAACCGCCCCAAGGTTACCACCAAACAACCTCCGCTGGTAAACGAGTACTATCAACTACTAAAATGGGCTAATAAGGAGGCTATAAACTACCCTAAAAATGCTACGCCTATTCAAACATTACAACACATTAGTCAACATGCCCCCTATGCAGAACAACAAATAATCGCCTTTTGTTACTTATTTGAGCAAGTGCGCTATGCAAGGCAACCATTTACCAAAGAACGTAAAAATCAGGCTAAAGATCTGATAAAATTAATTAAATCTATAAAACAGAGAAATCTATGAACGCAGTTATTATAGGCGTTATTTTAATGCTGGGACTCACTTTGGTCCGCGTAAATGTGATTGTTGCAATGACAATCAGTGCACTTGTTGCCGGATTAACCGCAGGCATGGGGTTAAAAGAAAGTATTGATGCGTTTAATTCTGGTTTATCATCAGGCGCCGAAATTGCTTTAAGCTATGCAATGTTAGGTGCATTTGCGGTGGCGATTTCAAAGTCAGGCTTGACCCGAATTTTAGCTGCAAAGTTACTCGCCAAAGTAAATGCACAAACGGGTTCGAGTGAAACCGTATTAAGCTACTTTATCCTCTTTATTATTTTGATTTGTGCTATTTCATCACAAAATTTGGTACCGGTACATATTGCCTTTATCCCCATTTTAATTCCGCCGCTTCTTGTGGTGTTTAATAAACTGCGATTAGATAGACGCGCCATTGCTTGTATTTTAACCTTTGGTTTAGCCACCTCGTATATGGTGCTTCCGTATGGCTTTGGTGGTATTTATTTATATTCAATTTTACATAAAAACTTGGTTGATAATGGCCTTGAAATTATTAATACCAGTGTCCCGTTGGCGATGATCATTCCTGCTATTGGTATGTTTGTTGGCTTGTTGATTGCCCTGTTTATTAGCTATCGAAAACGACGTGAATACACAAGCACAGCATTAACTGTGCAAAGCCAACAAGCTGATGTTGAAAACCCTAAAAAGGTAATGCTGGTTGGTTTATTTGCAGTGCTTGCATCACTCATTGCTCAAAATGCCAGTGGCTCAATGATATTAGGTGGCCTAGTTGGTGTGGTTATATTTAGTGTATTTGGCGTGGTTAAATGGGAAGAAAATGGCGATGTGTTTAGTAAAGGTGTTGCCATGATGGCAATGATTGGCTTTATTATGATTTCAGCACAAGGCTTTGCTGCGGTAATGAAAGAAACCGGACACGTTGCCAGCCTAGTCCATAGTAGCGCCGCCATTTTTGACGGTAATAAACCCATAGCAGCCGCTGTAATTTTATTAGTGGGCTTATTTATAACTATGGGTATAGGTAGCTCATTCTCAACGGTACCTATTATTGCCACCCTATTTGTGCCTTTATGTTTAGAGCTAAACTTTTCTGTAATGGCAACCGCTGCACTTGTTGGTACGGCTGGCGCATTAGGTGATGCCGGCTCCCCTGCCTCTGATTCTACATTAGGGCCAACATCAGGACTTAATGCTGACGGACAACATGACCACATTTGGGATTCGGTTGTGCCAACTTTTATCCACTTTAATATTCCGCTATTGGTGTTTGGCTGGATAGCCGCTATGGTTTTATAATTATGTAAAGGCGTGCAATGCACGCCTTTTTATTTGTTTCATTTATTACTTAAATACGCCCTCCTTATTGAAAAACTAATACTTTTTATTATATTCAATTGCTAAGTTGGCCATTAGATAAATACAGTATGATGTGTTCTTTTTGGTTGATAATATAAGCACCAGTCATGGTGCTTATATTATTTTTACTGTTAGGTGTTATAACTCAAAACCATGTAGCATTTTGTCACACACGACAGCTGTTGGCCTGTGGTTATCATCCACGGCAACAAAGGTAAAACTACCCGTAATGGCAGAATGCTTATTATCTTTGTGCATAGTTTCTAAAAATATTTCAACATCTACCTTTAAGCTGGTATTACCAACATGCGATACCTTTGATATCAACTCAGCAAATGAACCAGCAGGAATAGCTTCTTTAAAATCGACTCTATCTGATGAAATAGTTACCAATGGTTTACGACAAAAACGGGTGGCAGCTATAAAAGCAACCTCATCCATCCATGCTAATGCATCACCACCAAATAACGTATTATGATGGTTAGTACGCCCAGGAAATACTGCTTTTGTCACCGAGGTGGTTGAATCTTTTATACGCTGCGCAATAATGGCTTCACGCTCTACTTGAGTCATAATCTCTACTTTTTGTTTGCTAATGTGTCTTGCATTAATAATGCAGGGTCAAGGCGTTCACCTTGCCAATTAAATCGCCAATCTAAATGCGGGCCAGTTACACGGCCAGTAGCACCTATTTCAGCCACCTTTGTACCTTGTTCAATTTTCTGCCCTACTTTTACATCAAGCTTGCTTAAATGAATATAAGTAGAGGTAACCCCATGACCATGATCTAAAATTAATGTGCCACCTGAGTAATATAAATCGGGTTCTGCAAATACTACGGTACCGCTGATCGGCGCATACACAGGTGAACCTGTTTTGTTTGCTATATCTAAACCAAAATGAGGCCTGCGAGGTTCGCCATTAAAGTAACGTTGGCTACCATACACACCTGAAATACGCCCTTTTGCAGGCCTAAGTACTGGTTGTAAAAAGTATTCTAAATCAGAGTTAACAGCCCGAGCCTTTCTCACGGCAACGGCTTCACGGCTAATGCGTTCACTCACCGCTTTTGGTGGCGATACGTATTTTTTAGCAACACCGGTAATTTTATCTATGTTGTAATCGCGAATAGTTATAACTAAATCTTGGCTGTGGCTTTTACCGCTGTTATCTACCCAGCTTAATGTATGCACAGGTTTTGCATCTCGGCCAAAACCAAATACAAATAAGCCACTGTCTGCAAGCTTTAACAACTTACCATTAAGGCTTACCGACTTAGTGTTTTCTAATTGCCCTGTTACTAGTCCGCCTTGAGTTAAGTGCCCTTTTAGCTCAAGCGCCATAGCACTAAAGCTAGTTGATACGATTAACGCCGAAACTAATAAAGTTTTAAGCATAACTAATCGACCCCTTACCAACGCCTTCGTAGGCGGTAATTTTAACGTCTTTTTCTGGGTGCTCTAATTTCACTTGGCTGGCAATGTAGTCAGCAATACATTCTACCGTGGTATCAATCGGTAAAATGTCACAGCGTGATTCACTAATGGCCATTTCAAAATAACCTTGCGCTGCAGTATACGCAAAACAAACATCATCATTTTTAGCTGTGATATGTTTTAATTCAGAGGCGGTAATTTGATCTTCACTAGTTGCTAAGTAAATATCACGCCACTTATCAGCCCACTGTTTTTGCAAACGAGGCATAGAAATACCGCCTAGGCTTATACCAATTTGTGAGCGATGGCCATGAATAATACGCTGGCAATTACCATCATGCTTTTTAAGGCCGTGACTATAGTGGTAATAAAAACTCTGATTGTGCTCAGGCTTTAACACCAATTCTATTTTTTCAATATTATCAGGAAGCTGTGGCAGTATGGTGGCAACTAAGTGCTCTGTTACTGATTCAACGGTAATTTCATCAGTATCTATTAAACAATATGCTTGATGTGGCGCGCTCATTGCTAAGTGCTTATTATCAGCAAATGTACAATCTAATGTTTTGTGATCAGCAAATTCGTTAATGCTGCCGTTTATGTTGTTAGGAACAGCTAAACGGTGATCAATACACTCATCAATAATGCCTTTAATTTGCTTTTTAACTAAGCCAAAGTCTAACACCATAGACTCTTCGTTTAGTTTGCCATGTAAAGTCAAATCAACAATCCAACTTTCGCCAACTGCACCGCGTTTATTGCATAAGTAAGAAAAATCAATCACAGTGAGTGAGTTAACAAAAAGGGTCATAAATTTCCTTTAAACTGATTAAAAGTCAGCCCTAATTATAATGATTTCTGTTAGTAATTGCGCGGTTTAATCATACTAAAATCAGTTGCATTAACTGATTGCTCATAATTAAACCATTTTTTAACTGCTCCGAGTTGTTTAGCGTACAAGTGTACGCTAAAGTACGGGGCAATTTCTAAGCAAAGATAAAGTGTTATGGAACCTAAAAATAGCTATACAAAAGAAGATTTGATCCTTTGTGGTAAAGGTGAAATGTTTGGTGAAGGAAACTGTCGTTTACCAAGTGACAACATGTTAATGATGGATCGTATCATTTCAATTACCGATGACGGTGGTGAACACGGTAAAGGTCAAATAATTGCAGAGCTAGATATCGACCCTAGCCTTTGGTTTTTCGACTGCCACTTTAAAGGCGACCCTGTAATGCCGGGTTGTTTAGGCTTAGATGCTATGTGGCAACTTGTAGGCTTTTTCTTAGGTTGGTCTGGTGGTCCAGGCCTTGGTCGTGCACTCGGTGTGGGTGAAGTTAAATTTACCGGTCAAATATTGCCAACGGCTAAAAAAGTAACCTACCGTCTAGACATGAAACGCGTAATTAAGCGTAAATTGTTTATGGGTATGGCTGATGGAACCGTAGAAGTAGATGGCCGTGTGATCTACGAAGCAAAAGATTTAAAGGTAGGCTTGTTCCAAGATACCAGCGCGTTTTAAGTTTAATACACGCAACAAAAAGGCCTCCATTTGGAGGCCTTTTTGCTTTAATTCGTTATGAGTTTATGTTTTATACATATTGCGATTTTCTATTGCCTCGCGCCAACCACCAAGCCACTCAGACTTAGGATCAACTTGTTGATAAGGGCAGTGCTCTTTTGAGCGACCAGCTAAACCTGCTTTAAAACCTTGAGAATGAGCTCTTTCTAAACGATCTCTTTTCTGTCTCTTCATCGGTAAAATCCTCACCTTTATATTTATATTTTTGTAGCATAAAGTTCATCTACATTTAATAAATAGCCAACAAAAATGTTTAATTCAAACACAAAATACAATTAATTTGTTTGACTTTAACTAAGCTGCTGATGCAATGATAAATTAATTAAAAAATAAATTTATTGCTCACACCTAATCAACTTTAACCTATATAACTTTATTTAAATGTTCCGACATATCGGCTCAAAAACACATAAGTGTCATATTTGTGACTGGCAACATAAGCTAAAGTTCCTCATTAATTTGTAATCGAAAAATGAACAGATTTCGTTGTTTTAAAAAGATTGCAAATAAACACTTGATTATTTAAAACCGATCGGTCTAATATAAGTTATGAGTAAAATATCAGCAGTTACAAATAGGCGTGGCCGCCCACCCAAAATAGCCAGAGACAGCGCAGATACAAAAGCGCTGCTCATTCGTGTGGGCTTAGAAACCTTAACAGAGTTTGGCTTTAGTGCCACAGGGCTCGACACCATATTAAAAAAAGCCAAAGTCCCTAAGGGCTCGTTTTATCATTACTTTAAAAGTAAAGAAGCATTTGGCTTAGCTCTGGTTGATGCGTACGACGCGTTTTTTATAGCTAAACTTAAGTTTTATTTAGAACAACCTAAAGTACCGCCCCTAGAGCGCATAGTTAACTTTACCCAAAGTGCTATAGCTGGGATGCAAAAGTATGATTACAAACGCGGTTGTTTGGTAGGAAATTTAAATCAAGAGCTCAACCATTTAAGTGACGACTTTAACGCTCGTTTGATGCAAAGCTACAATGCCTGGCAGGCACAGTTAACACAGTGCTTAGACTTAGCTCAACAGCAACACACTATTAAAACTGATGTTGATACCACACAAATGAGTGAATTTTTTTGGATTGGTTGGGAAGGCGCTGTAATGCGAGCTAAACTAACCCAATCTAGTAAGCCACTTACTTTATACACAGAAATGTTTTTACGCGCATTACTTAGGGTCTGTTGATCTTTCAAGGTTAAATTTACAGCAGTCTGTTTGGTATTTAGGCAAGGCAGAGCCTATGTGGTGTGGTTATTCCCCATCAATAGGCGATAACGCAGCATCAATGCCAAACAGGCGCTGCCCTTTGGGTTCTGCCTAGGGGCGATTTACTCTTTGTTGCTCGGTTTTGACTTAGCCCACTAGGTTACAAACCTTGCGCCGCAATTAAACCGCCCCTAGTTTGAACAAATTTTAATCTACAAAGGTCATCAGACCCTTGTAAATGCATTTTTTATTACTAATTTAAAGACGATCGGTCTAAAAGGAAATCTAATGAGCAATTCTATCAAAGCTATTGTTATAGATAAGCAAGACGACAACTACAGTGCAGCCCTAAGCACCATAAACAGTGACGATCTGCCAAACGAAAATATATTAATTGATGTGCTTTACAGTACCTTAAATTATAAAGATGGCTTAGCCATCACGGGTAAAGGGCCTGTTGTACGTAGCTTTCCTATGGTGCCGGGGATTGATTTAGTGGGTACAGTGACTAGCAGCGACAGTGCTGAATTTAAAAGTGGCGACCACGTTATTTTAAATGGTTTTGGTGTTGGCGAAAAGCACTGGGGTGGCTTATCTCAAAAAGCGGCACTGAGCAGTGATTGGTTAATTCCCCTACCCGCTAACTTATCACCTAAACAAGCTATGCAAATTGGTACTGCCGGTTATACGGCAATGCTCAGTGTTATTGCACTAGAAAAGCAAGGCGTTACTCCCGAGTCAGGTGAAATTTTAGTGACCGGTGCTAATGGTGGCGTAGGCAGTTTTGCTATTTATTTACTAAGCCAGCTAGGTTATCAAGTCACCGCAGCAACAGGTCGCATGGAACAAGCTGACTATTTAAAATCATTAGGTGCAACTAATGTAATTGATAGGAATGAGTTTTCAAATCCAGGTAAACCACTACAAAAAGAACGCTTTGCTGCTGCAATTGATTCGGTAGGTAGTCACACACTTGCTAATATTTGTGCCTCACTTAAATACGGTGGCGTAGTAACAGCTTGTGGGCTTGCACAAGGTATGGATTTGCCAGCGTCTGTGGCGCCATTTATTTTACGTGGTATTTCTTTGATGGGTATTGATAGCGTAATGCGCCCTAAAGCGGACCGTGTTGAAGCATGGGATCGTTTAGCATCCCTAGTTAGTAGCGATTACTTAGATAAAATTTCGACCGAAATCACACTTGATCAGGTTATTGAAAATGCCGAACAGCTCATGCAGGGCCAAATTCGTGGTCGTGTTGTGGTTAATTGTCAAAGTTAAGCTTTTTTGCTATTAAACTCTCGTTATTAAATTTATAATGCTGGCCGTATTTTTAATAACGAGAGAACACCTATGAGCAACCAAGAACTTTTCAGTAATAACCCACTGCAAGGCGTTAAATTAGAGCAAGTGGTTGAAGAACTGGTTGAGCAATATGGGTGGGAACTCCTGCATGCCTACTTACAACTTAACTGCTTTAAAAATAATCCAGACATTAAATCTGCAGTTAAATTTTTGCGAAAAACCGAGTGGGCGCAACAAAAAGTAGATAATTTCTATTTGTACCGCCTTAAAAACTTACCTCGCCCAGATGACGTACAATACGAACTGCCTCCACGCGACCGCATTATTCCTGAAGGCGATAAACCAGGTGAGCCTTGCGAGTTAAGCTTTTCTGATGCTAAGCGTATTCAAGAGAAAAAAGCAGCCAAGCAACGTGCCCGTACTCGTAAACAACGTTCAAATTCAAGTAACCCTTGGGGTAACTAAGCTGATTTCATAAAAGAGCTAACTTTATTGTTAGCTTTTTTGTGCTTAATGAGAAAATTAATACCCTCGATGTTTCCAAAAATCATCTTCAGTTTTGGTTTTTTCATTGATTAGATTAAATGTCTTATCAGCAATGATTTTACCTGCTAAAGATAAGGTCATGCGCCAGTCACCTACTTTATCTTCTATAGGCTCCCATACCGTATCCCCTAAATAAAACGACCAATCGTTATCTTTAACGTATACATTCCCCTCAAAAGGCTGCATCACTTCGCCATCGGAATCTATAATACCGGGATGATAAATACAATAATGTAGTTTTTCGCCTTTGGCTTTTTTGATATTTACTATTAGGCCAAATTCCACATCAATACACGCGGTTACCTTTGTGGTGAATTGCGTGATTTGTGGTAACGCTTTGTCAGCTTTGTCCCAGTTGGTATATATACCGTAACTTTCTAATGTAATTTGTGGTTTAGATTTTGCCATTTAACTTTCTATTTTTTCTTTCTATTGTTAAGCCACCAGCCTCACGAGTGATTTATTAATTAAGTAGTTGTTTTGGATTTTTAGGATAATAATTGCTGGGTTGCTGCTCGCATAAACTAAACTCGCGAGTATTTTTATACGGCAACTTCATAAAACCAGCTACCCCCACATCAGTTATATTAACCGCGTACTGCATGAGTTTATTTAGCAAACGTTTAAATTCAACTTCTTTGCTAGCATCGAGTAATCGATAGTAATGGTGAATCTTCATCCTATCTGGTAGTGCTTCAAAAATAATACAACCCGTATGATGTATCTGGTTTAGCTCAAATACACATTTAATCACCTTTTTAGGCAGTTGCAGTTGTTCATCGGGATCTTTACCATCTTCAAAATATGAGTGTGGACGGGTTACCTCGCTGGCTTTTACATTAACCACTTCATAGTCAAGCTCAGGTAACTGGTTAAATTTAAACGCACCGGTGCCATCGCGTTCTAGCTGAATCGTTTTACGGGCATCAAATAAACAACACTTAAATAAGCCCTTTTGACTAATCGCTTGTGCCAGCATTACAGTATTATTTACCGCATCAGTAAACGCGGTTGCTAAAGCTTCATCGTGCATAATAAGTGATGACTCAACATACAAAGAATCATCTTTCCAATGAAAACTCAGCCCCCCTACTACTGGGTATTTCGCTAAGCGACTAATTGACGCTAAAAACGCTTTTTCGGTATCCCCAGTATCAAACAAAAATTCTTTGTAATACCTATCTAACTGAGCATCGTTTACATCTAACAATTGCTGTTTATGGTCGGCTTGGCGTAAAAACTGTTTTCGGGAACTATATACAACGGTTTCGGGCTCAGGATCTTGGCTAAACCAAAAAGGAATGCGTGCTTTAGTGTCTTGCTTTGGTAGCTCTGGTAAAAATGCTTTTGCCATAGTTTCTATGTTACGCATAAAATAGTCGCCGGCTTTATCCCTTACACTACGCTCTTTTGAAAGCATGCCGTCAATTACATTCGCCAGCTCTTTAGGGAGCATTAAACTACTGGCCGGAATAGCCTGAGCACCAAATCGACAAGACTGAGCCGATGCAAGTGCATACAAAGTTGATGCAACCCCCTGCTCATCAAAACGAGGGGATGACTTTTCGCCAGACATTTGCGCATCACCAATAAAATACACATCACCCATTCGCGCGTTAGTGGTGCTTAAATCACCCGACATTAAATCCATAAAATTACTGGCAATTGGGTTGCCTTGTTCATCTACTTGGGCATATACCGAACTACCCCAATCAACCAATGAAAGCTGCTTAGCATTTTCATCCCAAACCAAGTTAGAGGGTTTAATATCGCCATGCACAATAGGTTGTGGGCTTAATCCGTTTTTATGATGACGTAAATCAAGCAACACATTTCTCAATTTTACCGCTAAGTTCATTATTTTTGCAGCAGATAGCCGCCCTTGCTTAAGTGATACTTTTTCAAGATCTTCACCTATTGCACGAGCCATCATCAAAATGCCCTGTTTTTTTATTCGCTCAAAACCATAAAATTTTGGTATTAGCGGATTATCAATTTGAGACAGCATATACGCTTCGTCTTCAAGGCGGTCTCGTACACTTTGCGCCAGCGTTATTCTTGAAAATTTAAACACCCAAGGCAGGCCATGTTCATCATCACCCGCAAATACAAAGCCAAACGCACCAGAGCCAATCATTTCAACATTTTTATAGCCAAGTAGTGTTAGCTGTTTAATACAAATGTTAAGCCATTGGCGATGCTTTTTAGCATCACGGTGCGATAACAAATAAACAGACTGTTCTTCGTTAATATAAAAGTTGCGAATTTCTTTTGCTTTCAATGCAGATTCTCTAGGTTGGTGGTTAAAAGCTGCGTAATGCCTTTATGTTTGATAGTAACGCGGCCGTTATTTTTATTAAACCTTTAAGGTCACTATTGACTTACAAAACTTATATTATTTACTAATGATTTTGACGTATATCGCTGATATTTGCGGTTTCACCGTATCCTACTTACCCATAACAGCCTAAATAGGGTAAAACACCCCTTTAAATTATTCTTAGGTTAAAAAATGAAACGTATTATAAAAGCCTCTTCAATCGCGCTTGCACTGGGTATGTGTATTAATGCACAAGCAGCAGACTTTAACTTTTCTAAAAAAGTAGACAACGATGCAAACACGCTGGTTGTATTTTATAGCCAAGATGGCAACAACAGCCAATTTAAAACACTTGATAAACAATTCGATGGCCAATTACAACGTGTTATCGATATTGAAAATTTCACTGGCGATTACGCTAAAGTTGCGCAACTTGTCGCGCCTAGTAAAAGTAACTACAGCCGTATTTTGGTTGTAGGTACAGGTAAAGCTGACGAATTAGATAAAGCAAAAGCGGCTAAGTTAGGCGGTAATATTCATGCTCGCCTAGTTAAAGCTAAAACGGGCACTGCCAGTGTTATTTTTGATGATGTAACGGGTGCAAATGATAATGCCGCACTTGCTGCTAATTTTGCCCATGGTGCAAACTTACGCGATCACCGTTTTGAAAACTACAAAAAAGAACCAAACACTGAAACTGTTAGCTATACGTTTGATGTTGATAACACCAAGCAAACCCGCAAGCTTTACAGCCAATTAGAGAGTATTCAAGCAGGTGTATTTTTAGCACGCGATTTAACCTCAGAAGTAGCTACCGAAATGACGCCGGTTGATTTTGCCAATGCAGCAAAAGAATTAGCGTCGTTAGGTGTTACTATCAAAGTGTTAGAGCCTAAGGAGCTAAAAGAGCTAGGCATGGGCGCATTAGAAGCTGTAGGTAGAGGTAGCCAGCAAGGTGCACGTTTAGTGGTAGCTCATTATAAAGGTTCTGACGCTGCCCCTATTGCCCTTGTTGGTAAAGGCATTACGTTTGACTCAGGTGGTTACAGCATTAAAACCGGTGCGTCTATTGCACGTATGAAATCAGACATGGCCGGTGCTGCTGCAGTGCTTGGTACTGTAAAAGCAATGGCGTTAGCTAAAGCCGATAAAAACGTAGTAGCCGTTATGGGCATGGCAGCTAATATGGTATCGCAATTTGCTGTTGCACCAGGCGATGTTGTTCGCACAGCTGAAGGCTTAAGTGTAGAAATTTTAAATACCGATGCTGAAGGTCGTTTAGTACTAAGTGATGCAATGTGGTATGCACGTGAGCACTACAAACCAGAGATCATGATTGATGTTGCAACCTTAACAGGTTCTAAAATTCGTGCTGTTGGTAATGAATACGCAGCGGTATTTTCTGATGATGACACACTAGTATCGCAACTTACCCTTGCAGGTAAACAAGTAAACGAAAACCTATGGCGCTTACCATTAGGTTATAAAGATATGTTGAAGTCTGACATTGCTGATATAACAAATGTAGGTTCAGGTGGCCCTGGTGCAACCACAGCCGCTACTTTCTTAGAGCATTTTGCTGGCGATACCCGTTGGGTGCATATCGATATTGCAGGTAATGCCTTAGTGAAAAAAGGTAAAGATGAGCTTTCACCAGGGGGAACGGGGTTTGGTGTACGTTTACTAAGCGAGTGGTTATTAGCTAACTAATCAAAATTAATTGATAATTAGAGCGCCAAAATGGTTTACTGTTTTGGCGCTTTTTGCATTCTACTGAGTTGGTTTATAGGTAAGGCCTCATAAAATAAACTGTTAAAACCGTTTTATTAATTGATTTTGTTTGATTTATAGTCAAAGATGAAAAAACAAACAGTAATGAGGTCAATGGAATGAAAGTAACCTACCTGCTTTATAGCGTTTTTTATTTATCTATTTGTTTTCTATTCTTTTTTGAACAGCTCTCAGCCATTGCAGCTGGTGTTATAGTACTATTGTCTGGCCTGTTTTATATAAAGCCTGCCCCTTCAAAAGTTACACCTAATCAAGACTCAACGCCTGTGCAAAGCTTCACCAATAAAATTGCGCAAAACATTACAAAAGCCACCTCGCAAAATGCCATAGGGGCTGCTGAAGTATCGTTTTATGTTGATAGCTTATCTAAAGAAATAGATGCCTGTTATAAAGAAAGCGAAACGGTGGGACTTGCAACCCAAGCGCTGTCTCATAATAGCACTGAGCTCAGCGACAACATGACCACCATAAACCAAGCAATGCTTCAAACCGCCCAAGCATCTAACACTGCCGATAGTCGCTTACAAACAGCAACCAAACAAATAGACTCACTGGGTGACTCTATTGATAACGTTGCCCTACAACTCGATATTTTATTAAAAGGCGCAAACGATATACAAAGCATTACTCAAGTTATTCAAAACATTGCAGAGCAAACCAATTTACTGGCGTTAAATGCGGCCATTGAAGCCGCACGCGCAGGTGAACAAGGTCGTGGCTTTGCTGTTGTTGCCGATGAAGTGCGTAACCTTGCAAATAAAACCAACGACGCCACTAAGCAAATTGCCGATATGCTCACTCAAATTAATGCTAACAGCATAAAAACCAATGACGATATGAAACAAGTATCCCAAAACAGTGCCACAGTAAAGTCTGAGCTTGAAACCGTCACTGAATCGTTCATTGCTATTAATCAAGATATTGGCTCATCATCTGCGGCACTAGAGAGCATGCATCAAGGTGTTGCTACATTTCAGCAAGCAACCACACAAATTAATAGTTCAGTAACTAGCATTAGCCATTTACTCGGTGAGGTTACCACTAAAAGCGGCTCAATAGCGCAGCAGGCTTCATCACTGTCATTGGGATCAGAATCAATTTTTAGAGAACTTGACAACATAGAGCATAATGCGTTTTTCAAACCCATATTAGAAGAAGCCACAAAAGCGAGTAAAAAAATTAGTGAATGTTTTGCGCAGTGGATAGCCAGTAATAAAATTACGCAGCAGCAACTGTTTAGCCAAAACTATACACCTATTGCTAATACTAAGCCGCCTAAATATTCCACTGATTACGACGCACTATGCGATCAAACATTGCCAGCAATCCAAGAGCCCATACTTGAAAATAAAGAGATAATATTTGCTGGCGCTGTGGACAAAAAAGGGTATTTTCCAACGCATAATAAACGTTTTAGTCAGCCTCTTAGTGGCAACTACGAACAAGATTTAATTAATAATCGCACTAAACGAATTTTTAATGACCCCACAGGCATTCGTTGTGGTAGCCATACAGAGAGCTTTTTATTACAAACCTATAAGCGCGATACCGGCGAGATATTGCATGATCTATCGGTGCCAATATATGTAAACGGTAAACATTGGGGTGGATTTAGAATTGGATTTAAAAGTATTAAACATTAAAAAAGGGAGACTCTGTCTCCCTTTTTACTGTTAACTTTTATTATTTAGGGAAACGCATTCGCGATACCGTATTATCAGCCAAAACATAATGGTGAAACAAAGCCGCAGCCGCATGTAAACCTATTACGTAATACCCCACTTCCCCTGCGGTTTCATGTATCTCTTTAATACTTTTAGCAAGTTCATTGTTTTGAGCGGCCAAAGCAGGCAACTCTAAACCAAAAAATGGGATAGGTTTACCTGCTAAACTCAAAATTAACCAACCAGCTATAGGCATAGCAAACATAAACACATACAGCGCAATATGAACAAATGTAGCTAACTTATTTTGCCATTTCGCAGGCTCAGGTTGTATAGCAGGTGCTGCACCACCCACTAAACGAGCAACTAACCTCACACTAACTAAAGCTAGCACCGATAAACCCAACATAAAGTGCCACATTTTAAAGGCATCACGCGTTTCAGTGCCTTTATCAAATAATTCGCGAAGTTCAATACTGCCGTACACAGTGACAATTAAAATAAACATAAGCCAGTGTAAGGCTATAGAGAGTGTATTGTAATGAGTCGTTGTGTTTTTAAAATTCATAATACCTCCTAATTAAACGCATTAAAGTTAAAAGCTCACTTATGCGTATGAGTACATGTTTACAGGCTAACCTTTAATCACTCACTGCTTAATGATCTAAAACATAAAATGAGTTATTAAGTCAGATCAATGGTGTAATGATTCTGGAATTTAAGTATTAGTTAGAATAACTGAGCAAGCTTAAAATAAACTTAAATAGTAGGCATAAAAAAACGGCAACCTAAAGTTACCGTTTTAAACAATTAACATGTGTTTAAAAGTAATAAACAGCCGCAATTGAAAGCACATCAAGGTCGTCTGACTTTGAGTAACCAATGCTTGCAGCAAACTGCTCGGTAAAATTATATACCGCAGCAACATTAAGCGCAGTTTCTGATGAACCATCTATATTAATGTATTTTATAGAACCTTTTAGTTCAATATCAGCTGTCACCATTGAACGAACACCCGCTTCAAGGCCATAACCATTGTCACCATTGGATAAGCTATTGCCTAAATACGAAGATTCAAGCTCTATATCTTCATAAGAAACAATACCAAAAAAATCAGTATTAGGTGTTAACTCATAACGATAACCAAAACCAATTGATAACATGTCTAAATCTAAATCAACTTTTGCAGATTCGTAAATAGTTATATCATCCGACGTATTTGAATAACTGCCAGTTGCGAAGAAATCATCTGAAATTAGTTTAAATGCCGATAAACCAAAACCTGAAAAAGTTTCGCCATCTAAATCCACTGATTGATAACTAACAGCAGCACTATCCCAACGCGGTGACTCTGCAGCCTGAGCTAATCCTGAACAAGCTAACAACGTTGAAACAAGTAACGTTTTTTTCATTTTTCTATATCCTTAATTTGAGCCTTAAAGCAATATGCCAAGCTCACACAATGAGATTTATAATTTTTATTTAAAGTGAACGAGCATGAAATAACAACTCGTCCCCAAATATAACACACTTAAATTTAAGCCACTATTTTTAATACATTATTATGTATTTTGTTAGCTAAACAAGTTCAATGTAGGATTTAATCTCAACGGCAGCCATTTAGACATTAAAACTAACAAGACACCCATTTTAACTTAACAAGCAAAATCTAAATTCCACGCATAAAAATAACTGCATGATGCAGTTTAAATTTTTCTACTAAGTTATTTAAAGTTTATGCTAATAGCTTTTCACAATTACTTGTATTGGCTCGCCGTTTTCGATTCAAATTTTCACAATAACTTGCTTGTGAGGTCGGCCTGCCAACTGCGCCGTGAAATACGCGTGTAAATTGTGTGGTGAGTTTTAACCAGTTTTCCGTAGATATATTGAGTCTTTCCAGTAAAGGAAGTTGGGTGTTATCAATATGGCCGTGTTTATCTTCTCGCATTATTCGTCCTGTTAGCTCAACAAGTTCAAGGTACGACTTGAACTCAAACGGCATCCCTTTTGGCATAACTTGACGTGACATACCTGCAAATCAGAGCAGTTGTTTTGGTTATTTTCTTTCCTTTGCACATGTTAAGCGTAGTTGGGCGCTGGTATGGTCAGATTCTTCTGAGGTGTTAGCCATTTTAACACTGATTGGGTTTAAGTCGACATACGCCATGCAGGCCGCAAGTGCGGCTTCATCAAGAAGAGCTTGTGACCTAAACCGCTCTTCCCATAAATTTATAGAGAATAAATTTGAATGCCGTTAGGCAGCCCGAAGAGTGAGCGAACACTAAATGCGTTTACTTCAGGCATCCTGCCTTCCGCCCTCCGGGCCAGCTGCGCTGTTGTAAAATGTTCCAACATTTTGCTAGTTACTCATAACAGCATAAGCACATACGTCAATACAAAATATCTTAGCTAGCTCAAGCAGTTTGTCTTCAACCCACCCTCTGCGATGCTCAAAAGATTGACCCGTAAAATGATCTTCACCGCACAAGAAAGCACGACGAACGCAACGTGAAATACAGTGATAATACTTTGTATCAACCAAACTTACTTGACGCTTTCTTGCGATTGTCATAAGACACCCAGCTTGTTTTCACACCGATGAAAGCCTAGTACTTAGTTCGCCAAGCTGCAAAAATTAGAGTGGGTGCCTAGTTTGTTTCTTTACTTTTGTTCATGTCTAGTTTCCGAGCATTTAACTTAATTGGATGAGTGGATGAAATATCGATCAGCCTAACGCCTCAATCAGCCGACGCGTTAGCGGTCTGCTGGATTGACTTGTTAGCATTTTCCTCGGTTAGTAAACATATACCCAACCAAATAAACCAAACAATTTGTGATACGCCAAATATTTCAGTAAATAGTTTGTCAGGATAAATCGTTGCAATGCCCGCTATGCCTACAAAATATCCGAGATAGTTAAGTGACCGGGGTAATCTGCCCTCTTGTATAGCTGCTACGCTAATCAATAAAACCCAAAGTCCGCCAACTAATTCATTTCCACCACCTATACTTTCTGTTATCACTGAAACGATTATCCACATATCAAGAGCTTTTTCTGGATTTGCATCCATCAGATCGATTGCATGATCAAGCCCGATATTCGAAATCATTCCACTTGCAATCACCAGACCGACCCAAATGCCCCCGAATAGAGATCCAATAGTAATTAAGGGATTAACTTTATGTTTAAGCCTCTCATACATACTAATAACGAGTATGGCCAGAAAAATGCCAAACACCACGTACATTAGAAAATAGATCATTGAAAATAGAAGTTGATTTTCTGCCATGTAAGTCATTTTTTCGACTGGACTACCATCAACCGGATATGACCAAAAAGCCCCAAAATACACAAAGGCTGCTATGTAAATAAGCCCTTGGAAAATTGCTGCGATACCAGCTAGTTTTTGTAGACTCTTCATTTGGCGTAACCCCGTTTGTTGTATTGCTGCTTAGCAACTTGTTAGAGCACCATTACGCTGCATTTTCAGCAGCTTCTTCAATATTATCTTTTGCAACGCTCTCATAGTATTTCTTCGTTAATTCAGATTGTAAAAAATCGTCGTTTAATAGTTTAAGAAATAAGTTTTGAGACTTTTTAGTTTTTAAATCGAATTGCGAGCCATCGGTACTATATTTAAACTTACCTTTTAATGCTGGGTGAGTATTTGTAAAGGATAGTATTTCACGGTTAGGTATTACTGATAAAACAGGTGATTGGCTAGCCGATTTAACTAACTTTCTTGAAAAGGTTATATCATCAAGACGAGATTCAAACACACCACAATCCATTACTAAATCTGATGATTTAATATTCTCTACACCCTGTGTAGCAATGTTTTTAATGGCATCATGGAAACCGAAAAACCTCTCTAATGCTTTTATATCGAGGATATAATATTTACCATTCAATTTAATAAACTGAAACTTAGGATCAATTTTAAGAATATCTTGATCTAGTTTCTGAAACCTATTTGAGCCTCGCATTTTAGTAAGGCTAAAGCCACTATCTTTTTGTAATAATGTTATTGGGTAGTGATGTTTATAAATGGCAAGTTGAACGTCTTGATTACCAATTAGAATAAGCACACCTTCAAGTTGCTTTAATGAGTCATCACTAAATGAGAAAGGATCAAATTTTTCACTTTCAATTATTTTTTTTAAGTTCGAAAGTTCATCTGGGATATCATCTAAATCATATTCGTATAAAGCATTTTTTCGATCATCTGCACTTGATATTGGAATAAGTGACAGATCATCATTAAGGAGAATATTACTACTCAATGACTCCGTAAACATTTCTGCCAATTTTGTCTGATCTGCTTCATTAATATCAACAGATTTAACACACATGCCTTCATCGCCATCTAAAAGAAAGAAAAATTCAGCAGAACATCCTTTCGCTGTTATAACCGATGAAATTTCTTCCTTTAAGTTTTCAATAGTCATTCGACTTTCCTCGCAAAATATACTTTGTCATCTAAATCTAGGGTTTTTAATTGATCAAGCTCACTCAACCTGTCTTTTGTTATTACAACAATATTTTCTTTTATACCGGTTCTTGTTTTAATCGTAACTTTGTATAACCTAAATCCTAAAACAGCAAGAGTCGGGTTGGCATAAAACTTATCAGTTTTTACATAAATAATACCGATGACAATTAACAAAAACGCTAAAGCTATCAAATATCTTGTACTTGTCAGGTTAAAGCAGATTAAAGGGATTATATAAGTGGTTAGAAATGTAAGGTGCTCGTAATTCAGATCTTCTATATCTACAATTTCAACAGGTAATTTTTTACTACCTGAAACCCTGTAATCAAAGCGGTAATAAAAAATAACCCCAAATAAAACCAACAGCAAAGAAATAGCAGGAACTATGTTCTTTTTAATAACGTCCCAAAACCCTACGAATTGGCAGTTATCACCAAAGCACATAGGAATATCTACTGTGATCACAATGATTAAGAAAAAAAGAAACCAAAGTGACATTATGTATAATTCGAATTTGTCCCAAATTTCACCAAACTTCATATGTTCATCCATGCTTGATTACTGGTGCTCTAACAGCTTATTGAACACCACTTTGGGGGGTTATAAAACCCCAAAACGGCGTATATAACATGGCTCAATAATTCCACTAAACAACTTTAATGTAAACAAGTTATTACGCAAGTTATAAAACACTCGTTGTTAAAATACACCAAAACGACTTTTAATAATGTTATTGGACAAAACACCATTAACTGTCTATATATACAGCGCTCCTTTTTAAGTTCATTATCTTTATGAAATCTCTGTTTCTAACCATGATTAAATTATAACGCTGCGATTTAAAACAAAAAAAGCACAGCTCAAAGAGCTGTGCTTTCAATAATTAAATTAGAGCTGACAAGTTATAAACGAATACCGCCGTCTATCTCTACTACACGGCCAGTGAAAAAGTCGTTTTCGATAATATACTGAGCAGTATGGGCTATTTCAGCGGTTTCACCTAAGCGCCCTACTGGAGTTACTGCTAGCATGCGCTGTTTAGCTTCTGGCTTCATTACATCGGTCATTGCGGTGCTAATAACACCCGGGGCAATGGCGCCAACGCGAATACCAAAACGGCCAAGCTCTTTAGCCCATGTAGTGGTTAATGCCACAACACCTGCTTTTGAGGCAGCATAGTTAGTTTGGCCAATATTACCCGCACGCGCTACGCTCGACATATTTACAATTACGCCACCTTTGCCTGATTCAATCATGTGGCTTGCAGCTTCGCGCCCTGCTAAAAATACACCTGTTAGGTTAACGTCAATCACTGATTGAAATTGATCAAGCGACATTTTTTTAACCACTTTGCCGTCTTTGGCTTTTATAAACATGCCATCGCGTAAAATGCCGGCGTTATTAATTAATACCCCAATGTGACCAAAGTCACTGTTAATGGTATTAAATACGTCTTCAACTTCGCTCTCAACAGTTACATTAGCGCTGTAGCCTTTAATAGTGCCTGTTACGCCTGCTAATGCAGATAGTTGCTCGGTTGCTTCATTTAACTGGGCTTGTGCCATATCAATTAAGGCAATATTAGCGCCCATTAAGGCAAACTTTTGCGCCATTGCAAAACCTAAGCCTTGTGCGCCACCGGTAATAACTACGGTATTATTTTTTATTTCCACAATACTTTCCTACTTCGAAAACAATTTAAAAATGGCACTAAAATCATCACTGCCTGCACCTTGGTGCTGCATCATAGTGTATAAATTTTTAGCCATTGAGCCCATTGGCGTCAGTGAATTACTCTGCTGCGCTGCTTCCATAGCAAGGCCTAAGTCTTTAGCCATTAAATCAACCATAAAGCCGGGTTTATAGTCGTTACTAGCTGGTGCGGTTTCCATAACACCTGGGCAGGGGTTATAAAGTTCTAACGTCCAGTTACGACCCGAACTTGCGCTCATTATGTCGCTGAGTACTTTTGCATCGAGGCCGTTATTAATGCCCATTTGAATAGCTTCACTGGTACCTGCCATTAAAATACTCAACAGCATATTGTTACATATTTTAGCAACTTGCCCTGCACCAATATCACCAGCATGGAAAATGTTTTTTCCCATATCGACCAATACACTATTAGCTTTATCAAATGCAGCTTGCTCACCACCCACAATAAAGGTCAGCGTACCCGCTGTTGCCCCTGCTACACCACCCGATACCGGTGCATCAACAAACGCAATACCTTGCTCACTTAGGGCATGGCCAACGTCACGTGCTGATTGTGCATCTATGGTTGAACAATCAATCACTAACGTGCTTTTACTTAGTACTTTAATTAAGCCCGGTTGCTCGTCTGTGCCTAAATAAAGTGATTTAACATGTTTGCTTGCCGGTAGCATGCTAATTAGCACATCAGCCTCGTGCGCACAGTCACTAGCGCTTTGCGCCGCACTAGCCCCATGATTCACAAGCTCTTTAACGGCCTCTGCACTTAAGTCAAAAGCGCGCACACTGTGGCCTGCTTTAACTAAGTTTGCTGCCATTGGGCCGCCCATGTTTCCTAAACCAATAAATCCTATATTAAGTTTACTCATCGCTTTACCCTTGTAAATTTAGTTGTGAAAAGTACGGCTCTAACGGATGTTGCTCGCCAAAGCGATTTGCAAAAAAGCTCTCTACTACTTCGCTTGGCACATCTTTAAGAGTGTTAAATTGCCACTGTGGCGTACCGTCTTTATCGATTAGTAAGGCACGTACACCTTCTTGAAACTCGCCCACTTCGCCAGCACGAACCGACATGCCCAATTCCATTTTAAAACACTCAGCTAAGTTTTTACCTTTGCTATGTTTGAGCTGCTCACTCACTAAGGCACAACTTAATGGGCAACCATGCGCCAACGATTTTTGTGCGCGTTGTAGCCATTTGTCATCAGTGGTTAGATTTAAAATGTAATCTACCTGCTGCTGTAACGTGTCAAACTCGCCAAGCTTTTGAATCAAGCTTAAGTTTGCTTTTAAATTGCCTTTTGGCATACGGCTAGAGTTGTTATCTAACTCAATAAGCAAGGTACTTAGCTTGTCGTGATTTAAACTTGCTGTTTTACCCCATTTAGTATTGAGTAATGCTTCAACAAGCTCTGGGTATTTATCAGCATTTACAAAGTGATCGGCAAGCGATACAAGCTTAGCGTCTTCACAATTAATTGATGCCGAGGTAAGCCCTAAAAACAAACCAACATGGGCGGGCATTTTATGTAAAAAATAACTGCCACCTACATCAGGGTAAAGCCCAATGGTTTGCTCTGGCATGGCAATGCGTGATGTTTCGGTAACAACACGATGACTGGCACCGGCCATTAAACCTAAACCGCCGCCCATTACAATACCGTTACCCCAGACTAAAATGGGTTTGTTATAGCAATGAATAAGGTAATCGAGTTGATACTCTTGAGTAAAAAACTCTTCAACCAGTGAGCTCGGTTTACCCTCACTCATTGCTTTGTGTAAGCTCACTACATCGCCACCGGCACAAAATGCTTTTTCACCAGCACCTTTAAGAACCACTAATGCAATGTTATCGTCTTTGTCCCATTGCTGTAGTTGCGGCTCGAGCAAGCTGATCATCTCAAAATTTAACGCGTTTAATGACTTAGGCGCGTTAAGCGTAGCAAAACCAATGAGTCGGCCATTGTCTGTGGTTGCCGTTTCAAATACCACGGCAGCATCAGCTGAATTTAAACGGGTTAATTCACTCATTAGCCATTCACCCAATTAGCTTTACGCTTTTCTAAAAAGGCGTTAACGCCCTCTTGCTGATCTTCGGTATCAAATAAACCAACAAACAGCTCTCGCTCCAGTGGCAATGCATTCGCCATTGGCTGATGACGCCCTTTTTGAATCAGCGTTTTACATGCAGCAACCGACGATGGGCTTTGCTCTGACACTTGGTTTGCCAGTTTTAGTGCTGCAGCAAAGCTTTCACCTTGTGCAACTACTTCTTCCACTAAGCCAATTTGCAGCGCTTTATCGGCTTTTAAGCGCTCACCGCATAAAATCATGCGTTTTGCCCAGCCTTCACCAACGAGCCATGCTAAGTTTTGCGTTCCACCAGCACAGGGTAATAAACCCACTTTTGCTTCAGGCAATGCCATTTGTGCTTGCTCTTCTGCAATACGAATGTCGCAAGCAAGCGCTACTTCAAGCCCGCCACCCATTGCATAACCATTAATGGCTGCAACCGACACGCCTCTAAAATTAGTTAGCGCTTCAAACGCTTCACCAAATACACATGACATATCTGCGGCTACACCTTTGTCGCCACTGGCAAATACATTTAGGTCGGCACCGGCGCTAAAAAACTTCTCGCCTTCACCAGTCAGTACTAATGCATAAATATTTTTATTGGTGTTGAGCTGATTAACTGTGTCTTTAAGCGCCACTAAGGTGTCTTTCGTCCAGGTATTCGCTGGCGGATTCGACATAGTTAAAATGGCAACATGACCTTCAATAGTTAATTCAATGCTAGGATTTGACATACTAATCTCCTTATAAAACTTCGCTGGCTGATTCGGCTAAGATACGACGTGCAATAATCACGCGCATAATTTCGTTAGTGCCTTCTAGAATTTGATGAACACGTACATCGCGTACGTGGCGTTCAAGTGGATATTCTTTTATGTAACCGTAGCCACCATGAATTTGCAGCGCATCGTTACAAACTGTAAAACCAACATCGGTTGCAAAGCGTTTAGCCATAGCACAATAAGTAGTTTTTTCACTGTCGTTAGTATCAAGTTTAAACGCCGCTAGTCGAACCATTTGGCGCGCTGCTACAAGCTCGGTATTCATATCGGCAATTTTAAATTGTAGCGCTTGAAACGCAGCCAATGGCTTACCAAATTGGGTACGCTCTTTTAAATACTCACGAGCAGTATTAAGTGCAGCTTGTGCAGTACCAATAGAACAAGTAGCAATATTAATACGGCCACCATCTAAGCCTTGCATGGCAAACTTAAAGCCTTCGCCTTCTTGGCCTAATAAGTTTGCTGCTGGAATTCGTACATCTTCAAAACTAATTAAACGTGTTGGTTGGGCATTCCAACCCATTTTTTCTTCTGCTTTACCGTACTCAATACCTTTGGCATCTGCTGGTACAACAAACGCTGAAATGCCACTTGGGCCATCTGCCCCTGTACGTGCCATTACCACTAAAATTTCTGTTTCACCGGCGCCTGAAATAAACATTTTTGAGCCGTTAATAACATACTCATCGCCATCGCGAACTGCTTTAGTTTTTAATGACGCAGCATCAGAGCCAGAGCCTGGCTCAGTTAAACAGTACGATGCCAGTAATTCACCCATTACCAATTGCTCAACGTATTTGTCTTTTACTACATCGGTACCAAAGCTTGCGATCATCCAGGTTGCCATATTATGAATGGTCAGCATAGCCGTAGTAGCTGTACAACCCAGTGCAAGTTGCTCAAAAATAATGCTTGAATCTAAACGAGATAAACCTAAGCCACCGGCTTCTTCAGGCGTGTATAAGCCACAAAAACCAAGCTCACCAGCGGCTTTAATGGTGTCTTTTGGGAAAATATGTTCGCGATCCCACTTAGCAGCATGTGGTGCTAGTTCAGATTCTGCGAATTGGCGCGCCGTTTGCGCAAAAGCTTGTTGATCTTCAGATAAGTTAAAGTCCATGGTAGACCTCTTGTTGTGTTTTGTTTGTTGTCAGTGCATCCCACAAAGGGAGTTATTAGTGAGGAGCGACAACATTGTGTGTTGTGCCCCTCTTTTTTATTGATTATGCGGTTAAAATGTTACTTAAGATTAATACTCATATTTGGGCCTGAAGCGATATCATCTTCAAACCAGCGTGAGGTAATGGTTTTAGTTTCTGTGTAAAAACGAATACCTTGTTTACCATAAGTGTGAGTATCACCGTAGAATGAGCCTTTCCAACCCGTGAACGAGAAAAATGGTAAAGGCACAGGAATTGGCACATTAATCCCCACTTGACCCACTTCAATTTCGTGTTGGAATTTACGTGCAGCTGCACCACTTGAGGTAAATAGTGAGGTACCGTTGCCGTAAGGGCTTTCGTTAATAAGCGCAATGGCTTCTTCAAGGGTATCAACAAACATACACGCCAATACTGGGCCAAAAATCTCTTCTTTGTACAAGTTCATATCTTTGGTTACATCAGTAAATAATGTAGGGCCTACCCAGTTACCTTGCTCGTAACCTTCAACGCTAAAGTCAGAGCCATCAATTAAACAGGTAGCGCCTTGTGCTTTACCATCCGCAATCAGTGATAAAATACGTGCTTTTGCAGCAGGTGATGTTTGTGGGCCATAAGCGGCATCAGCATCATCCCAAACACCTGGGCGTACACCTTCAAAGCCTGCTTTAATTTCATCAACCCAGTCTTTTGCTTGACCAACAAATACCGCCACAGAAATACCCATACAGCGCTGACCTGCTGCACCTACAGAGGCACCCACAAGGTTATTAACAACATGCGATTTACTCGCATCAGGCATAATTACCATGTGGTTTTTAGCGCCAACACACGCTTGAACACGTTTTAAGTTTTGTGTGCCTTTAGAGTAAATGTATGCACCTACACCACATGAACCCACAAATGAAATAGCACGAACGGCTTTGTCTTCTAATAAGCGGTCTACTTGTGGTTTAGTACCGTGCACAACTTGTAACACGCCTTTTGGTGCACCGGCTTCAATAAATAGCTCAGCTAAGCGCATTGGAGTAAGTGGATCTTGCTCAGAGGGTTTTAAAATAAAGGTGTTACCACACACAATTGCCAGTGGGAACATCCACAATGGGATCATTGCTGGAAAGTTAAATGGCGTAATACCTGCACACACACCCAGTGGTTGCATATAAGAATACGTATCGATTTTGCGCGCTACGTTTTCCATGGTTTCACCCATCATTAACGACGGCGCATTAGCAGCTTGTTCAACTACCTCAATACCACGCCACACATCACCTTTTGCATCTTCAAACGTTTTGCCTAGCTCATGACAAATAATAGTGGCTAGTTCATCATGGTTTTCTTTTAATAGCGCCGCGTATTTCATCATAATGCGCGCACGCTCAGTAATAGGCACATCTTTCCATGTTTTAAATGTTTCGCTTGCTGATGCAATCGCCGCATCCATCTCTGCGTCTGTAGCGCATGGCACTTGCGCGAGCACTTCTTGATTAGCTGGGTTTACAACATCAATTAATTCATTTGACGTTGACTGAACGAACTCGCCGTTAATTAGTAAAGGTACTTGGTGCATAATAAATCCTATTGAGTCAATTTAATTGCCGCAGCGCTGTGATTGTTATAGTTGCTGCGGCTTTGTTATCAGTTAAAGTGCTTCGACTGCCATAGCAACGGCTTCACCGCCACCTATACACAAAGAGGCAACGCCTTTTTTGAGGCCTCGGTTTTTAAGCGCATGAATAAGTGTTACTAAAATACGTGCGCCACTAGCACCAATTGGGTGGCCTAGTGCACACGCACCACCATTGACGTTTACTTTGCTTTCATCAAGCTTTAATTCGTTAATAGCCAGCATGGTGACCATGGCAAACGCTTCATTAATTTCCCATAAATCAACATCGGCGGTTGTCCAGCCAGCTTTTTCAAGAACGCTGTTCATTGCGCCCACTGGGGCTACGGTAAATTCACTTGGTTTTTGAGAGTGAGTACTGTGAGCAACAATTTTGCAAAGTGGTGTTAAACCCTCAGCTTTTGCTTTTGATTCGCTCATCAGTATTAGCGCGGCACCACCATCTGAAATAGACGATGAATTAGCGGCAGTAATAGTGCCATCTTTTTTAAATGCAGCTCTTAAGCTTGGAATTTTTTCAGGACGTGCGTTGCCTGGTTGTTCATCAATTGAAACAGTGACATCGCCTTTACGCGTTTTAATAGTGTGCGGTGTAATCTCGTTATCAAACCACCCATTGTCTATGGCTGCGTTTGCTTTACTTAATGAACCCAGTGCAAACGTATCCATTTGCTCACGACCAATACCGTATTCATCGGCTGTGTCTTGAGCAAAGCATCCCATTGCTTTATTGTCGTAGGCGTCTTCTAGGCCATCACTCATCATGTGATCTTTAATTTCGCCATGTCCCATACGCATACCGCCACGGGCTTTAGGAATAAAGTAAGGTGCATTGGTCATGCTTTCCATACCACCAGCGATTGCTGATTCAATAGAACCTGCTTTAATAAGGTCATTCGCTAACATCGCTGCTTTTAATCCAGAGCCACATACTTTATTAATAGTGGTAGCGCCGGTGCTTAGTGCAAGCCCCGCTTTAAGCATTGCTTGACGCGCAGGTGCTTGGCCTAAACCGGCTGGCAATACGCAGCCCATAATTACTTCATCAATTGCATCATTGCTTAAACCCGTTTGAGCAAGTGCGCCTGCAATGGCCGTAGCACCTAATTCGGTAGACTGCGCATCACTTAGTGCGCCCATAAATCCACCCATTGGGGTGCGTTTTGCTGCTACAATTACAACGCTTTCGAAAGACATAAAAGGCTCCATTTTCAATTAACGCAAACATGTTTTATTATGTTTAGCTTAATGTTTAAACTAATCTGATAAATACGAGCATACATAAAATTTACGTTTACGCCAACGTAAATCTAAAATCAACTTTCTAATTAGTGTAAAAACTGTAAAGTTAGCTTGCTAAAAATTTATTACATACTGTCTAACTGGCTTATAACGTTTATAAACACTCAACTTCTGCTGCATTTCCGCTTTTATTTTATACGTCTAAAGTATAACAACCAGATCGCACTTTACCTTTACGTAAACTTCACTTATATTGGGGTTATTCGAATGAGGTAAACATTACAATGAAATCAGATAATCAAACAAACTTTGCAAATTCAGCCAACGAGCCGGCTAAAAACGAACAAACTTTTAGCATTAGTGAATTGGCTAAAGAATTTGATATTACTACCCGCTCTATCCGTTTTTACGAAGACCAAGGGTTAATATCGCCAGAGCGCAATGGCCAAACACGTATTTACTCAAAGCGCGACAAGGTTCGCCTAAAGCTAATACTGCGCGGCAAGCGTTTAGGTTTCACCTTAGCTGAAACAGGTCGTTTGTTTGAACTGTATGATGCTGATAAATCAAGTGCAAAACAGTTAGTTACTATGCTTGACCTTATCAGTGAGAAAAAAGCCGATCTTTCACAACAGATGGATGACATTAAAGTGGTTCTTATGGAACTGGTCACCGCTGAACGTCGCTGTCGCGACACGCTTAGCAAAATAGATGAATAAAATATAACAACGTCATCAACACACAGGAATTAATCATGAGCACTATTTCACTATATAAAGAAATGAACTTTGGCCTTGGCGAAACTGCAGATATGATCCGCAGTCACGTAAACAGCTTTGCCAGTCAAGAAATTGCCCCACTAGCTGAAAAAACTGACCTTGATAATGCGTTCCCCAATGAACTTTGGCCGCAAATGGGTGAAATGGGCGTGCTTGGCATGACCGTGGATGAAGAGTTTGGTGGTTCTGGTTTAGGCTATTTAGAGCACGTTATTGCCATGGAAGAAATTAGCCGTGCAAGTGCCTCTATTGGTTTAAGTTACGGTGCGCATTCAAACCTGTGTGTTAATCAAATAAACCGTAATGGTTCACAAGCACAAAAAGAAAAATACTTACCTAAACTTATTAGTGGTGAGCACATTGGTGCACTGGCTATGAGTGAGCCTAATGCGGGCTCTGATGTTGTTTCTATGAAACTTAAAGCAGAGAAAAAAGGCGATAAATACATTTTAAATGGTAATAAAATGTGGATCACTAATGGCCCTGACGCTGATACGTTGGTAATTTATGCAAAAACAGATTTAAACGCCGGTGCTAAAGGGATTACAGCCTTTATTGTAGAAAAAACATTCCCTGGTTTTTCAACCGCACAAAAGCTCGACAAACTCGGCATGCGTGGCTCAAATACTTGTGAATTGGTATTTGAAAACTGTGAAGTACCCGAAGAAAATATTTTAGGTAACTTAAACGAAGGCGTTAAGGTACTTATGAGTGGCCTTGATTATGAGCGTGTTGTTTTAGCGGCGGGCCCACTTGGCATAATGCAAGCGTGTATGGATATAGTGGTGCCTTACATCCATGAGCGTAAGCAATTCGACAGCCCTATTGGTCAATTCCAGTTAATACAAGGCAAAATTGCTGATATGTATACACAAATGAATGCAGCTCGCTCATATGTGTACACAGTAGCAAAAGCATGTGATCGCGGCGAAACCACCCGTAAAGACGCTGCTGGCGCAATTTTATACGCTGCTGAGCTTGCAACTAAAATGGCATTAGATGCAATTCAGATTTTAGGCGGCAATGGTTACATAAACGAATACGCAACAGGTCGCTTACTGCGTGATGCGAAATTATATGAAATTGGTGCGGGCACCTCTGAAATACGCCGTATGTTAATTGGTCGCGAATTATTCACTGAAAGCCGCTAAGGATTAGTTATGACGATTTTAAAATCGAGCGTTAATCCGCATGATCCAAATTTTGTGCAAAATCACAACAACATGTCGGCGCTAGTGGATGATTTACGCAGTAAAGCAGCAACAATACGTTTAGGCGGTGGCGCTGCGCTAAAAGAGCGCCACGAAGGCCGCGGTAAATTGTTTGTCCGTGACCGTATTACCACTTTGCTAGATGAAGGCTCGCCATTTTTAGAAATATCGCAATTTGCTGCCTTTGGCGTTTATGAACAAGATATTCCTTGTGCCGGTGTGGTTGCAGGTATTGGTCGCGTTAAAGGCGTCGAATGTATGGTGATTGCTAATGATGCGACAGTAAAAGGCGGCACCTATTTCCCGCTGACTGTTAAAAAGCATTTACGCGCTCAAGACATCGCCGAACGTTGTCATTTACCGTGTATTTATTTAGTTGACTCAGGTGGCGCAAACTTACCTGAGCAAGACGACGTATTCCCTGACAAACTGCATTTTGGTCGTATTTTTTATAACCAAGCGCGTATGTCGGGTAAAGGCATTCCACAGATTGCCGTGGTTATGGGGTTATGTACTGCAGGTGGTGCGTATGTTCCTGCTATGGCCGATGAAAGTATAATTGTAAAAGAGCAAGGCACTATCTTTTTAGCAGGTCCGCCACTAGTAAAAGCTGCCACCGGTGAAGTAGTTACTGCAGAAGAGCTTGGTGGCGCCGATGTACACTGTAAAACATCAGGTGTAGCCGATCATTTTGCTGAAAATGATGCACATGCGTTGTCGATTGCTCGCCAGTGTATTGAACGTATTAACTATTCGCGCCCTACCTCACCATTACTCGAAGAAGTAAAAGCCCCTCGTTATGATATTAACGAACTTTACGGCATTGTCGGTACTGATCTTAAAAAGCCTTTTGATGTGCGTGAAGTTATTGCACGTACTGTTGATGATTCATCGTTTGATGAATTTAAACGCTACTTTGGTGAAACACTGGTAACAGGCTTTGCCAGCATTTATGGTCATCCCGTAGGCATAGTGGCCAACAACGGTATTTTATTTAGTGAGTCTGCGCAAAAAGGCGCGCACTTTATTCAACTATGTGCTCAGCGCAACATTCCACTGGTATTTTTACAAAACATCACTGGCTTTATGGTTGGTAAAAAATACGAGTCTGAAGGCATTGCTAAACACGGCGCGAAAATGGTGATGGCGGTATCGTGTGCCGATGTACCCAAATTTACTATTTTAATCGGTGGCTCATACGGTGCAGGTAACTATGGTATGTGTGGCCGAGCATTTGAACCGACCATGATGTGGATGTGGCCAAATGCCCGTATTTCGGTTATGGGTGGCGAGCAAGCCGCTGGTGTAATGGCGCAAGTAAAACAAGATGGTTTAGCCCGCAAAGGCGAAAGCATGAACGAGCAACAAATTAGCGATTTTAAAAAGCCAATCATCGATCAATACGAACAGCAAGGTCACCCATATTATGCCAGTGCCCGTTTATGGGATGATGGCATTATTGACCCTGCTGATACACGCAATGTTCTTGGGCTTGCACTTAGCGCAGCTAAAAATGCTCCTGAGCGTGAATCAAAATTTGGCGTATTTAGAATGTAATGGGAGCTTAAAATGTCAGTAACACTACAAATAACAAAATCTAATGTGGCTGTACTTGTTTTAAGTCGCCCAGAAAAACGCAATGCCTTTAATAGCGACGTTATCCATGAGCTTATTCAATGTATTGAACATGCTAATACGCTCGATATTCGTGCCCTTGTATTAAAAACTGAGGGTAAACACTTTTCAGCCGGTGCCGATTTAGCCTGGATGAAATCGATGGCAGATAACAACTATAACGATAATTTAGCCGATTCAATGCAGCTGGCTAAGCTAATGCAAGTTTTAGCGCAAAGCCCACACCCTACTATTTGTGCGGTACAAGGCGCAGCATTTGGTGGCGCATTGGGATTAATTGCTTGCTGTGATATTGCCCTCAGTAAAGACGACGCTCAATTTTGTTTAAGTGAAGTTAAATTAGGCTTAATTCCTGCTGTTATAAGCCCTTATGTAATAAAAGCTATTGGTGAGCGCGCTGCTCGACGTTATTTTTTAACGGCTGAAGTATTTGATGCGCATACGGCCAAGCAGTTGGGGCTAGTTCACCAAATTACGGGAAATTTAGACTGTGCACTGGATAACCTACTGCAAACACTGATAGATAATGGCCCGGTAGCGGTTAAAGCAGCTAAAGCGCTTATTAATGATGTGGCAAACAAAGAAATCGATAACGAAATAATTGCGCTCACTGCAGAACGTATAGCCAAAATTCGTGTATCAGACGAAGGTCAAGAAGGTCTAACTGCCTTTTTTGAAAAACGCCCTCCCCAATGGCAACTCTAGGACGCATTATGAACACAGTACACTTACAAAAAATTCTAATTGCTAACCGTGGAGAGATTGCTTGTCGTATTATGCGAACAGCTAAGCAAATGGGCTTGACCACGGTTGCGGTTTATTCAGATGCAGATAAAAACGCTCAACATGTAAAAATGGCTGATGAAGCCTACCACATTGGTGCAGCGCCAAGTAAAGACTCATACCTAGTTGCAGATAAAATACTAAACGTTGCCAAAATGAGTGGCGCTGATTGTATTCATCCTGGTTATGGATTTTTATCTGAAAACAGCGAATTTGCTAATGTTTGTGAAGCCAATAATATTGCCTTTATTGGGCCACCAGCAAGCAGCATAGAAGCTATGGGATCTAAAACCCGTGCAAAAGAAATTATGGCAGCCGCTAATGTTCCTTTGGTGCCTGGTTATTATGGCGATAAACAAGACCCTAGCTTTTTACAAGCTGAGGCTGAAAAAATTGGCTACCCTGTGCTTATCAAAGCGGCCTTTGGTGGCGGTGGTAAGGGCATGCGTATAGTTTCAAAAGCCAGTGAGTTTATAAGCGCATTAGAAGGTGCTAAACGTGAAGCTACTGCCGGTTTTGGTAATGATCTGGTTTTGCTTGAGCGTTATGTTGACCAACCACGCCATGTTGAAGTGCAAGTATTTGCTGATAACTATGGCAACTGTGTGTATTTAGGTGATCGTGATTGTTCATTGCAGCGTCGGCATCAAAAAGTGATTGAAGAAGCGCCTGCCCCCGGTTTATCAGACTCATTGCGAAAAGAAATGGGCGAAGCCGCGGTACGATGTGCCCTAGCAATTGACTACCGAGGCGCTGGCACTGTGGAATTTTTACTCTGTGGTGATGAGTTCTTTTTCATGGAAATGAATACTCGCTTGCAAGTAGAGCACCCAGTGAGTGAAATGGTCACCGGCGTTGATTTAGTTAATTGGCAAATTAATGTAGCCAGTGGTTTAGCGTTACCTTTAGCGCAAGCAGATATTCAGCTACAAGGCCACAGCTTTGAAGCACGTATTTACGCTGAAGATCCAAGTAATGACTTTATTCCGTGCTCTGGCACTATTGAGGCACTATATACGCCCGCTAACAGTGAATATGTTCGTATTGATACTGGTATTGCCCAAGGTGATGAAATAAGCCCGTATTACGATCCAATGATTGCCAAACTGATTGTTCATGATGATAACCGCGACCAAGCACTTTCGCGTTTACAACAAGCATTAACACAATTTCATTTAGCCGGATTTAGCACTAATATCAGCTTTTTATATAATTTAGCGATTCATCCACGCTTTAAACAAGGTGCTCCAAGCACCCACTTTATTGCAGAGCAAGGTGAAGCGTTAGTTACTATTGACCCGTCTTTATTACAAACTAGCCGCTTAATTGCAGGTTTTGCGTATTTAGCATCACTTGGTAGTAATACAAGTAGTGCAAATCCATGGCAACAATTACATGGGTTTAGTTTAAATGCGCCGCAACAAGTTAACATTCCATTTAGCGATACCCCCTTAAACGCAATAAAAACCGCGCAGGGCTATAGCATGACCATTAATGACAACACCTTTGAAGTGCAAGGTGAGTTAACTAATGGCTACTGCAACGTATCGATTAATGGCGCTAAACACACTGCGCATGTTAGCCACGTTGATAATGCCATTACTGTAATGAACCAAGCACTGCAAACTAAGTTTGAATGTGTTGATAAACATTTCATCAGCTCACATGAAAATGAGGCATTACCCCTTGCTGCGCCACTTAATGGTACTGTAGTTAAACACTTGTTAGAGGTGGGAAGCACCATAACTAAAGGCGATGCAGTGGTTATAATTGAAGCAATGAAAATGGAATACACGCTTAATGCCCCACATGATGGCGTATTAAAAAGTTACTGTTTTGCTGAGGGTGAACTGGTAAGCCATGGCGCTTTACTGGCCATAGTTGAAGACACAACTGCAGAGGAACCCGCTTAATATGAGTTCATTATTACCTAAATCAGTGCGCATTGTTGAAGTGGGCGCCAGAGATGGACTTCAAAATGAAGCCGCTGTAGAAACTGCTGATAAAATAACGCTTATTAACGCACTCGCCGCTGCAGGCATAAAAGACATAGAAGCTGGTGCGTTTGTCTCACCTAAATGGGTGCCACAAATGGCAGACTCTAGTGAAGTAATAAGCGCACTTAATTTACCTGAGGTTAATCTCAGTGCCCTTACCCCTAATTTAAAAGGGGCAGAGGCAGCAGATGCTGTAGGTATTAAAGAATTTGCAATATTTACCGCAGCGAGCGAAGCATTTTGCCAAAAAAATATTAATTGCTCTATTGAGCAAAGTTTGGCGCGTTTTAGTGAAGTTATGGCTTTTGCAAAGGCGAATAACATTCGCGTACGCGGTTATGTAAGTTGTGTTTTAGGTTGCCCCTATGAGGGAGATGTTGACCCTCATACTGTACTGGCTGTTGCTGCTAAACTCTTAAAAATGGGCTGTTATGAAATTAGCCTAGGTGACACCATAGGTGTTGGCACACCCGCTAAAGTAATAGAGCTACTTACATTGCTACTTAAACATATTGATAAATCTAAACTTGCTGTACATTTTCATGACACATACGGGCAAGCGCTCACAAATATTTACGCTGCGCTAAACCTTGGTATAGCAACGGTTGACAGTGCTGTTGCCGGCCTTGGTGGCTGCCCATATGCCAAAGGCGCGTCAGGAAATGTTGCCACCGAAGATGTTGTATACTTACTGCAAGGGCTTGGCATTGAGCATGGAATTGATTTACAAAGGCTTGCTGAGGCAGGTTGGCAAATTACGAGTGCACTGAACAAACAACCTGCTAGCAAGGTTTCTGCAGCATTACACGCACAATAATTAAATAGCACAGAATGAGGAGTGACTCATGGCCGGTTTTGATAAAGTAGTTTCTAGTTATGAAGCTGCAATGGAAGGTTTAAAAGACGGCGATACAATAATAGCCGGTGGTTTTGGCTTATGTGGTATCCCTGAGGGGCTAATTGCCCAAATTAAAAAAATGCAAACTAAAGAATTAACCGTTGTTTCCAATAACTGTGGTGTTGATGACTTTGGTTTAGGGCTGTTACTGCACGACAAGCAAATTAAAAAAGTGGTCGCCTCATACGTTGGCGAAAATGCCTTGTTTGAACAGCAGCTACTAAGTGGCGAGATTGATGTAGAACTTACGCCACAAGGTACCCTTGCTGAAAAAATGCGTGCTGGTGGTGCAGGAATACCTGCTTTTTACACAGCCACAGGTTATGGCACACCGGTTGCTGAGGGTAAAGAAGTAAAAGAGTTTAACGGTCGCCCTTATATTTTAGAAGAGTCAATTACCGGTGAATTCGCTATTGTAAAAGCATGGAAAGCGGATCGCTACGGCAACTTAGTATTTCGTCATACAGCCATGAACTTCAATCCAATGGCGGCTACTGCGGGTAAAATTACCGTTGCAGAAGTAGAGGAAATTGTTGAGCCAGGCGAACTTGAGCCAAGCCAAATACATACGCCAGGAATTTTTGTTAACCGCGTTATAAAAGGTAACTTTGAAAAACGCATTGAACGTGTTACCACACGAGATTAAGCAGGAGCACTAACAATGGCATTATCACGTGAACAAGTCGCAATGCGCGTAGCACAAGAGCTACAAGATGGGTTTTATGTTAATTTGGGCATTGGTATTCCGACACTCGTCGCAAACTATGTACCCGATGGCATAGAAGTTATGCTACAGTCCGAAAATGGTCTTTTAGGCATGGGCGAATACCCTACTAAAGCCACTGTTGATGCGGATATGATCAACGCGGGTAAAGAAACCGTGACGGCAGCTACCGGTGCAGCTATATTTAATAGTGCAGATAGTTTTGCCATGATACGGGGTGGTCATGTAGACTTAACGGTTCTGGGCGCGTTTGAGGTAGACCAAAACGGTTCTATAGCCTCATGGATGATCCCTAAAAAATTAATTAAAGGCATGGGCGGAGCGATGGATTTAGTCGCAGGTGCAAAAAACATTATTGTTACCATGACCCATGCCAGTAAACACGGCGACTCTAAGTTATTAGAAAGCTGTACGTTACCGCTAACGGGCGTTAACTGTGTTAAAAAAATAGTTACTGATTTAGCCGTTCTAGAAGTAAAAGACGGCGCATTTCATTTACTAGAACGCGCACCAGGCGTATCAGTTGATGAAATTATTAGCAAAACGGCAGGTAAATTGCTTGTTAATGGTGATATTCCTGAGATGGTGTTTTAAACCACTCATAATTTCACTCTGTACCGACCTCATTCCCAGTGCCAATGGCGCTGAGTTACCCAAAATCCCTCGCAAGAGGGATTTTTTTTGTCTATATTTTAGTTTTTGCACTATAGTGACAATTTAACGCACCACTTGGGTGAATTCACCCTAATAAAAAAAATAAATAACTGATATAGTTAACTTTTATTTTTGGTTTAATTATTGCCTGTTACTAGGCGATTAAAATAACTTTATATTGGATACCATGCAAACACCTATTCGCGGCCTTCGCTCTTTTTGTTTTGCCGCAAAAAGCTTAAGTTTTAAACATGCTGCTAAAGAGCTTTACTTAACGCCCTCGGCGGTGAGCCATCAAATTAAGCAGCTAGAAGAGCAGCTAGGCATTGATTTATTTCAAAGACAAACTCGCTCTATTAGTTTAACGCCTGCAGGGAAGAACTTTTTTGAAGCAATTTATCCGATTATAAATATGCTAGAGAGCACCATTACCGAATTTAGTCAGTTACAACAAAATGTAAACTTGACCATCACGTTACCCGAGTTTTTTGCCAGTGAATTGTTGATGCCTAAGCTTAGTGAGTGGACCAGTGAGCACCCTAATATAAATCTACACATGGATACCCTTAAAACTCGAAAGGAATTAACCCGCCAGAGTGATTTATCAATAATTTTATCCTCAAGTAAACCACTTGATGGACTGGCTACCGAGCTTTTTAATTTAGAATACATTCCAGCGTGTAATAAAAAGCTGCTTGAACAATGGCAAAACGATCATTGTCAGGCACTTAACCAAGTACCCCTTATTGTACATAAAGCACGGCCTTGGGCTTGGCATCAGTGGGCAGAAAAAGTTGGGATTGATGACTTTTCACCAACGCAAATTATTCAAATAGACAGTATGTTTGGTGTAGCAAGAGCTGCGCAGCAAGGAATGGGCATTGCGCTTATTCCTCTGCCAATTAGCCAAAGCTGGCTGGATGAACAATGGCTTTATAAACTATTTGAACAACCCCTTACCACCAAAGATAAATACTACTTGGTACAACATGGCTCTAGTACGGCTAACCACCCGCTAGATTTGTTTGCCAAATGGGTAATTAACACTTTCAGACAAACCAAGTGACTATTAATTAAACGCTCTTTTATGGGCGTTTAATTATTTACCCGTTTTTTAAAATATCCCTCTCCTTCCCCCCCAATCTAAAAACCAGAATATATACAATATTATCAAAAGCTTGTGGTGATTTTTACGGATTTAATTTATAGGTTAGTTTTTTTCACTTATTAGTTTTGTTTTTATCGCTTGTCGGAATTGAGTAAAAGCTCTAAAGTTAACTCAACAAATCAGCAACGACCTGAAAATAATAAAACGCGTTACTGAAACCAAATTTAATTAGTTTGTAACAACGAGCTAGTAAAAAAGAATCTTTATTGTGTGTGAAGATGTTGTCAGTGTAAAAAACAGCTCAAGTTCGGTGGTGACTTAGCTTGGGTTGTTTTTATTTTACGCTTACACCCGCCAATAAATGTAAGAATCTTTATTGTGTGTGAAGATGTTGTCAGTGTAAAAAGCAACTCAAGTCCGGTGGTGACTGAGCTTGAGTTGTTTTTATTTACAATCACATCAGCACCAATAATTCAGCATTAGTTTTTACTAATACAACCCCCCGAATCTTTATTGTGTGTGAAGATGTTGTCAATTGAAATGCAGCGACCTTATCTAAGTCTCGCTGCTTTTTTTTGCTTAAAATTTGCCTATTTGCTAATTAGCTTAAACATCATCTGATCTGTTTATTTCATCACGAGCGACAAATTCTAACACCGTGGCATTAATACAATATCTATCTTGACCTTTTGGCCCTTCCCCTGGAAATAAATGCCCTAAATGAATACCGGTACTTTTAGATTTAAGCTCAATACGTTGCATTCCCCAACTGTTATCTTCATGTTGCGTTACGCTGTCTTTTACTGGGTGTGTAAACGACAACCAGCCAGTGCCTGAGTTAAATCTATCACGGGTATCAAACAAGGGTTCACCACTGAGTTTATCTATAAAAATACCATCGGGGGTGTTTTTAAAAATAGCGTACTCTTTACAATACGGGCTGTCGGTTTTAGCATTAAACGCTACTTTATAAGCTTCACTGTCACCAAGCTTAAATGCCCCTAGCGCCTTATAAAACAGCTCGGCATCCATGTAACCTTGGCGAGAATACACTTCTACTCCATCTTCTAAAAATAAGATGGTGGGTGTAGCCCAAGTAGCCGATTTGATGGTTAAGCCATTAAGCTGATCAGCATGGCGAAATGTCATTGGTATTGTGCCTTTGTAGTCATTGGCTACCGCCGCTTTAAATTTTTCACAGTAAGGGCAGTAATCGCGAGAGTCTAAAATAACAATTTGTTTGCCAGTCAACAATGCGGTGTTATCAAGCTGCTGCTTTTCATCTTGACTGAAAACAACGCCGGTTGAATGATCTGGGCAATAGCCGTTAGGATTTTTTTCTAGGTAATTCTGATGGTACTCTTCAGCCGAATAAAAACGCTCGAGTGGCTTTATTTGTGTAGCAATAGCTCCATATCCTGCTTTAGTTAGTAACTGCTGATACTCACTCGTCACTGCCTTTGCGATACTCGCTTGCTCATCGCTTGTAGTTAAAATAATAGAGCGATATTGTGTGCCTACATCATTACCTTGGCGGTTTTTTTGAGTCGGATCGTGGCTCTCGTAATAATTTTGCAGCAGCTCTTTTGCTGAAATAATATTGCTATTAAATGTAACCTGCACAACTTCGGCGTAATTATCTTCATCAAAGCGGCGCGATAACTTAGTTATATTTCTGTAGGTTGGTTTAAACCCATGCCCATCAGCATAACCCGACTCTGCATCGAGTACCCCATTAAGTGCTTCATAGCGTTTTTCTGCCCCCCAAAAACAGCCCGAGCCAAGCACTAGCTGTTCTACATGCATAGTGGCATCTAAATCACTGGGCTTAGTTACTTCGTCTGACGAGATTGCGCTCATCGCACTAAGCAAGCCCACAATGGCAAATGCCGGTAATATTAACCCCTTAAACATACGATTACCTCTTAGTTTTAGTTACTCTAGGGTCTGTTGACCTTCCAAGGTTAAATTTGCAGCAGTCTGTTTGGTGTTTAGGCAAGGCAGAGCCTATGTGGTGTGGTTATTCCCCATAAATAGGCGATAACGCAGCATCAATGCCAAACAGGCGCTACCCTTCGGATTCTGCCTAGGAGCGATTTAATCCGCAAAGGTCAACAGACCCTTAAGCAGACCTGTAAACTCAAAAATAAATTTCACACAACAAAACTTTACGAAAAAGGGAGTGTATTCGATCTGAGCTTGTCTATTATTATCGTAATAGCACAGCGACTGTGATAGCTTAAATGTAATTAATATTAATGAGTTAACTATATGAGCATGATTCCTAGTATAAAAATTTTAACGAACTCTAGCCTGCTTTTTGATGTTTCTCACTATAGCGAACCACACATACTTGCGACGCAAAAAAAGCTTTGGGCGCTAGCCCAGCACTGTAAAAATAGTAATGAGTTTATTGACTTGGTGCCGGCTATGAACTCGTTAACTTTGTATTTAAAGTCTTCAGAAATGCTCCATAAATGGCACAACAGCTTAGCTAAGTTATGGAAGGAAGTAGATGATTACCCGTTTGAAAGCCAGCACCATAAAATAAATACCTATTACCAAGGTGAAGATTTAGATTATGTGGCTAACTATCATCAACTCACTATAGATGAAGTGATCAACTTACATAGTAAAGAGCTATATCACGTTCTATTTTTAGGTTTTGTGCCCGGCTTTCCTTATTTACACGGACTCAACTCACAGTTATTTACTCCAAGACGTGATAACCCCCGAGTGAGTGTTCCAAAAGGCGCAATAGCCATTGGCGCAGACCAAACGGGTATTTACCCTGAAGATTCACCGGGTGGTTGGCATATCATTGCTCACACTGATGCCTGCTTATTTGATGCTAAAGCGGCTAATCCTTGCTTATTTAAACCTGGCGATACCATAGAGTTTGTGCCTGCCAAAGGAGTAAACCATGATTAAAGTCATCAAGAGCGGTATTCAACTTACAATTCAAGATTTAGGTCGTGTGGGTTTTCGACATTTAGGGGTTAGCCGCTCAGGCAGCCTAGATACCTGTGCGCACATCATTGCAAACCGTTTATTAAATAATAACGATAACGCTGCGGTGTTGGAATTAACCGTTGGTTTATGTGAACTGCAATTTCAGTGTGATACGGTTATTGCCCTGCATGGTGCCGACTTAAAAGCAACACTAAACGGGCATCCACTTTATCCAGGCTGGAGTTACCCAGTAAAAGCAATGCAAACGCTTAAGTTTGTAACCGGTCGTGGTGGTTCACGAGCTTACATCGCGGTAAAAGGTGGCATTGAATGCCAAGAGGTTATGGGTTCTAAATCAACCGATTTGGGGGCAGCTATTGGTGGCTTTGATGGCCGTGCACTGCAAAGCGGCGATATGATAGCCATTAACTCTTATACTAAACCTTGGTTATGTAATAAGGGTGCCCTTACCCCGCCAAAACGAAGTATCATCCGTTTACATGTTGGCCCTCATCATGAGTTATTAACACCCGAGTGTATCAATGCATTTTCTGATAGCTCATTTACTATTAATCCAAATAGTAATCGTATGGGCGTACGCCTAGATCATAAAAATACGGCTGTTATGCAACACTCGCTTTCACTGCCCTCCGTAGCAGTCGCACCTGGGAGCATTCAGCTTCCACCCGATGGTAACCCTATTGTATTATTAAATGACGGGCAAACCACAGGGGGGTATCCTTTAATCGCGCATGTAATAGAAGCCGACTTACATCAGTTTGCACAATTTAGAACCGCCGACCCAATCACTTTTGAGTTTGTATCACTTGAGCAAGCAAATGCTGCAAAGGAAAAACTCGACGCTCACTTAGCACAACTTAAGCTGAGTTTAAGCCAGTACTGGAATTAATTAATGGTGCACTAAAACTCACTGAGTAACTCAACCGCTATTTATTTACTTTTCGCTTTGCACCTCCTTGGTGCAAGGCAAACTAATTGTTGCAATTTAATTTAGCTTCAGCGTAATTGTATATTAAAAATTGTACAGCGCGTTTTAATCTCCTTGTCAATATCACTACATTGGAGCAACACCAACTTATTTGGTGCATAAATTATTCTTATTATTTTAAAAAAGCCGTGTGACTTAGGTATTTATTTCTGATAAAACAAGGTTAGTCTTTAGCAAACTCGCTATCGTAGGCACTTAATAGGAATGAGGAAAAATTATGTGTTCAATATTCGGCGTACTCGATATTAAATCGGATCCCAGCCAGTTACGCACTCAGGCAATCGAAATGTCTAAACTGCTTCGCCACCGCGGGCCTGATTGGTCAGGGGTGTATTCATCAGACAAAGCAATTTTAGTGCATGAACGCTTAGCAATAGTAGGCGTATCAAGTGGTGCGCAACCACTATACAACCCAGAAAAAACGCATATTTTAGCGGTAAATGGCGAAATTTATAATCACAAAGAGCTTGCCGCGAGTTTAGAGGTCGACTTCGATTTTCAAACCCAGTCAGATTGTGAAGTTATTTTAGCCCTGTATAAGCAAAAAGGGCCCGCCTTTTTAGATGATTTAAATGGTATTTTTGCCTTTTGTTTATATGATGAAGAGCAAGACGCTTACCTTATTGGTCGCGATCATATTGGTATTATTCCACTGTATACAGGCCACGATGAGCATGGCAATTTTTATGTAGCATCAGAGCTAAAAGCGCTCTCGCCTATTTGTAAACATATTGAGGAGTTCCCGCCTGGGCATTACCTTTACAGCAAAGACGGTAAATTAACACCGTACTACCAACGTGATTGGCAAAGCTATGACGCAGTTAAAAACAACGACGCCAAAGCAGAAGATGTAAAAGATGCACTAGAAGCCGCGGTAAAACGCCAACTAATGTGTGACGTACCCTACGGTGTATTACTATCAGGCGGATTAGATTCATCGGTTATTTCAGCCATTACTCAACGGTTTGCCGCAAAACGAATTGAAGACAACGATGAAAGTGACGCTTGGTGGCCTAAACTGCATTCGTTTTCAGTGGGTTTGGAAGGTTCACCCGATTTAGCAGCAGCGCAAAAAGTGGCTGATATGATAGGCACTATTCACCACCCTATTATTTTTACTATTCAACAAGGTATTGATGCCCTTAAAGAAGTGGTTTATCACATTGAAACCTATGATGTCACTACAATTCGCGCATCAACTCCAATGTATCTAATGGCGCGGCAAATTAAAGCTATGGGCATTAAAATGGTGCTTTCTGGTGAAGGCGCTGATGAATTATTTGGTGGTTATTTATATTTCCATAAAGCACCCAATGCCCAAGAGTTTCATGAAGAGCTAAACCGCAAAGTATCAAAACTGCATATGTTTGATTGTTTGCGCGCTAATAAATCAATGGCTGCTTGGGGTGTTGAAGCACGCGTGCCATTTTTAGATAAAGAGTTTGTTGATGTGGCAATGCGCATCAACCCAGAAGCTAAAATGTGTAACGACGGCAAAATTGAAAAACATATTTTGCGTGCAGGGTTCGACGGCTACCTTCCAGACGAAGTGTTATGGCGTCAAAAAGAACAATTCTCTGATGGCGTTGGCTACAGCTGGATAGACACCTTAAAAGAATTTGTAAATGAACAAGTAACAGATCAAGAATTAGAGAATGCTAAATTTAAATACCCAATTAATACGCCAGATTCAAAAGAAGCGTATTTTTACCGCCGTATTTTTGAATCGCACTTCCCGGGCGATGCCTCTGCTAACTGTGTACCGCATGGTAAATCAGTAGCGTGTTCAACTCCCGAAGCATTGGCGTGGGATGCATCATTTCAAAACAATGCGGATCCATCAGGGCGCGCCGCAGGCGTTCACAATGAAGCATATAAAAAATAGTTATCACTCTACCTACGCTGCAGGTTAAAAACTGCAGCGCTCTTGCCCCGCTTTGTAAATTAAACCTAAAACGTCAGATAAGCCTTTAACTAAATTAGTTTAAACAACAAAATAATTTAGTCGCTTTTTATAAAATCTAATTCAAGATTCCCTTCGCTGATATTCTTCAACCATAAAAACGTAATTAAAAAGTATTTAAAAATTAATCTTGATTTTTAAAACTCAGACTAGACTTTTTACGTACCCAAGAAGGTTGTTAATTTATTTAAAATATCCTATTAGGCAGAATATTCATTAACTTAGCTTTTGCATTCATAGCTGTTTACGACTATAAAATAAAATGACTAGCAGCTTTACTGATACAAGATAAGTTAGCAACCTTGTACATTAAATAAACTAAAACAGCTTAAAGTTTTGCCAAAGTGTTAATTCTTTCGCATTTGATATTTAACTCCCCTATTAGTAAAGGTATGATGGGCAATTAAATTAGTTAGTCTTCTAACTATTCGTGTTATTAGCTTTAGCTATAAATCTAATAAGACGAATACAGTGAACTATAAAAAACTGGCATTTAGCCAGCCTGTTTCATTAACCAATGAGGTATTGCATGAGCGAGAATCATGACAAGTACAGTATTGACAATACAGACTACACCGTAGGTCAAGACAACGTACAAAAGTGGGGGTTTGATATACATAACCCTGTATTCGGGATCAGTGCAGGGTTAATAGCACTTTTTTTAATCGCCGTACTAGTGTCAGATGCCGAAGTAGCTAAAACAACACTAAATGGTGTTAAAAACGATATTATTAATAATTTTGATGGCCTATTTATGTGGGCTGCCAACTTCTTTGTTATTTTTTGTTTAGTTTTAATTTTTTCGCCTTATGGCAATATCCGCTTAGGCGGTGACGATGCTAAACCATCGCATTCTCGTATTTCTTGGCTGGCAATGTTATTTGCTGCAGGCATGGGGATTGGCTTAATGTTTTGGGGGGTTGCTGAACCGGTTGCATACTACACCGGTTGGTATGAAACACCGCTCAATGTAGCAGCAAACACCCCAGAAGCCGCTAAAATGGCGATGGGTGCAACTATGTTCCATTGGGGTCTTCACCCTTGGGCAATTTATGCTGTGGTTGCACTTTCATTAGCGTTTTTTACTTATAATAAAGGCTTACCGCTATCTATACGTTCAATTTTTTACCCTATTTTAGGTGATAAAGCGTGGGGATGGCCTGGTCACATAATTGATATTTTAGCTGTATTAGCTACCTTATTTGGTTTGGCAACGTCACTTGGATTAGGTGCACAACAAGCTTCTGCCGGTATTAACCATGTATTTGGTTTTGAAGGTGGTGTAGGTTCACAAATTCTAGTTATTACAGGTGTTACTTTATTAGCAATCGTCTCTGTTATTAGAGGTATTGATGGCGGTGTTAAATTACTTAGTAACGTAAATATGCTCATTGCTTTAGTATTATTAATCTTTGTATGTTTAGTTGGCTTTGCGGTTTCTATGGGCAATATCCCTAATACAGTAATGGGCTATGTAGAAAATATTATTCCATTAAGTAACCCGCATGGCCGTGAAGATGAAACATGGATGCACGGTTGGACAGTGTTTTATTGGGCTTGGTGGATTTCATGGTCACCGTTTGTAGGTATGTTTATTGCGCGTGTTTCGCGTGGTCGTACAATCCGTGAATTTTTAACCGCGGTATTACTTATTCCAACAGCGGTTACTATCCTGTGGATGTCTATCTATGGTGGCATCGCAATTGACCAAGTAGTTAATGGTATTGGTGCTCTTGGGACTGACGGTCTAACAAGTGTCCCTATGGCGATGTTCCAAATGCTTGATGAAATGCCAATGGCGAGTGTGCTTTCTTTCATTGCTATTGTATTAGTACTGGTATTCTTTATTACTTCTTCTGATTCAGGATCACTTGTAATTGATTCAATCACAGCAGGTGGAAAAATTGATGCACCGGTACCACAGCGTATTTTTTGGGCTACTGTTGAGGGCGCAATTGCTGCTGCATTACTTTGGATTGGTGGTACTCAAGCGATTGAAGCACTACAAGCTGGGGCTATTTCAACCGGTCTACCGTTTACCATTGTTTTACTATTAATGTGTGTAAGCTTAATTTTAGGTTTACGAACTGAGCCTCGCCCAGTTAAATAACACCCTACATTAAAAAACGCCGCTAATTGCGGCGTTTTTTTTACTCTATTTTTCCTATAATATTTTATAACGTTTCGCTAAAGCCAAATTTCACTTAGTGGCGTATCTAACCGATAATGATAACTCAGCTGAGCTTGCAGTAATTCTGCGGTGGCTAAAGCGTCAGTCAGTGCATTGTGGTTTTGATACAATGGCAATGAATAACGCTCCCTTGTATCACTTAGCCTAAGCGAGCCTAGTCTGGTATTAAACAGCCTACCTAATAACCCCTGCCGTGCTTTAAGTGCCCGCCTTTCTAAATCCATAGTATCAACTAGGGCAAACTCGATGCCTTCTTTAATTCGAGTAAGTAGCGCGTTATAAAAAAAGTGGCGCTCAATGGCGGCATAATGTACCACCACCACTTTACCTTTTAAGGCATCTAATAAAGGCGCTAAAATTCTATTTAAGTCGGGGGCTTCATCTATTTCTGAGTGAGTAATACCATGGATAACAATCGACTCTTCACTCAAATCTCGTCGTGGTTGTACTACCCAATGGCGGCTCTCTTTACAGTAAATACGATTAACATTGAAAGGCACTAACCCCACACTAACAATATCATCGGTATTAGCGTCCAGACCTGTTGTTTCAAAATCTAGCGCCACAAAAGGTACATCTTTAAGTGGAGCAGTCTGATTGGTAAATGCCTGCTTATAAAAGTCTTTAAGCAACGAGTTTTGCGCACTATGTAAAAGCTGCTCGTATCGACGTGGCCAATCTAACGGTGATTTAGCCATAACTTATTTCACACCTGAATGAGCAGAATAGCTAAACTTTAAAAAGCTTTGCGCTTTTTCTAAAATCGCAAAAGCTTCTTTTAAATTACTTTGCTCAAATGGTGAGAGTAAATGCGGGTCTAAATCATTATCGGGCGCTTCCCCCTGCTCTATCTGCCATGCCTGGTGGCGAATACGTACAGTAGCAATATATTCAAATGCATCACGCAAATCTTGTGCTTTGCCTTTAGGTAATAAGTTAGCCTCGATAATATCCTCTAAGCGCTCAAACGAATTTTGTTTACGTGAACCGACCGCTAATGCATGAACGCGAACCACATCAGATAGCGGCGCTGTACCACGACGTTTTAAATTCATTGAGCGCTTATGTTGGCCATTGTGCTCAAGTACAAAGCCGTTAAAAAATCCCAATGGTGGCGTTCGATTGCGAGCATTAGCAGCAAGGTTAGCTAAAAAGCGTTTATTTACTTTGCTTTCTTTTGCCACCAGCGTTTTAAGCTCATCGGCCCACTTTAACTTACCCCACACACCATCTAAGTCAAAAAATATCGAGCTATTGAGCAGTGCTTGCGGTTTGGGCTCGGCCATCCAGCTAGCAAATTTTTCTTGCCATTGTTCTCGGGTCATACGCCATTTTTTAAACGAGGCCATAATTTCACCATCACAATAGGTATAGCCACACTTAGCTAAGCCATCACACACAAAGTCTGATAAGTTTTGAAAATACTCATCGTGCAATGCCTCATCGAAGCTATTATCTAAAATCAGTGCATTATCTTGATCGGTTACAATTAACTGCTCATCCCGTGCCATTGAGCCCAGCGCAATAAAACAATAAGGAATGGGCGGCTCACCAAATTTTTCTTCTGCTAGGGCTAATAGGCGCTGTTTAAAGGTACGTCCTATTACTGCCATAGCGGTCCCTATCATATGCGAATTAGCATCTTCGTTTACCATACGCACAAACACATTAGGTAATTGGCGGGCGTAATGAACTAAGTCATCAACCGATTGCTGAGCTAAAATACCGCGTACTAACAATAAGCTACTTTGTGATTCATAGCGTAAAATATCAGATAGAGATATCACCCCTATTGGTCGCTTTTTATGTACCACAGGCAAGTGATGTAAGTTATCTCTGAGCATGGCTAAAACAGCTTCAAAAACGTAAGAGTTACTATCGAGCAAAACCAACCCTGAGGTCATTACCTCCTTCGCCGGCGTATCAAACGTAAGTCCTTGGGCAACAACTTTGGTACGGATATCTCTATCTGTGATGATCCCGACGACTTGACCGTCATCCTCTTCTGGATCGTCGCTTATTTGTTTTTCTATATCAGTAACAAGTACTGAAGAGACCGATTCTTGTGTCATCAAAAACGCGACGTCTTGTATGGGGGTTTGTGTAGTAACAGTGACTACATCGCGATGTAATAATGATTTAACTTTTGCGGTGGTTAAATCATTGCTGTCGGCTTGCTCTACTATCGCTTGGTGCAAGCGTACGTTGCCATCCACTTCGAAAAAGTCGGCAAAGGTTTCGTATTTATCACAGTATTCGTTGAAGGTATTAACATTAATACAATACGTTAAGGTATCTTCAAGTGCACGAGCTGGAAACCGCACTTTGCGGTTCATCAATAAACCCATTTGGCCAAAAATACCGCCTGTAGCTAAGCGGTTATAGAGTTCACCATTACGGCGTGAAATCTCAACTGAGCCACTCCGAATAATATACAAGTCACTAATATCTTGCCCTAAATGCAGGATATCAGTTTCGGCACGAAAGTAAGCAACCTCTATTTGCATTGCTAATTCGTTCAATGCCTCAGTAGGAAGCGTATCAAATGGGGGATGTTCAACTAAAAATTGGGCTATTTCAACTTGCTCGGCCTGCATAGGGAATCCTTGTGGCGTGAATCTAGTTGAATTGTGAGCCTAATTGGCTATTTTTTCAAAGAAAAATAGCCAATTTACGTAAATAGTTAGCGATTAATTATCTACTTGCTCTAACTCCTGCGCTAATTGTTTTGACTCATCGCCGCGAGGGCTGGTAAAACGTGCAAGTCCTAAATAAATCACCGGTGTTAAATAAAGGGTAAACAATACCGCTAATGCTAGTCCACCAAACACCACCCAGCCAATCGCATTGCGCGCCTCAGCGCCCGCACCTGTTGACATAATAAGCGGTAATGCACCCAATAAAGTAGAAATTAAGGTCATGGTAATGGGTCGTAGGCGTACCAGTGCAGCTTGTTCAACCGCTTTTCGAACACTAAGCCCGTTATCTCTTAATTGATCAGCAAACTCGACCAATAAAATTGCGTTTTTAGCGATTAAACCAATAAGCATTACCAGACCAATTTGCGAATAAATATTGAGTGATGTGCCGGTTAAATACAGTGCTAAAATAGCGGATGTAATACCAAATGGCACAGTAATCATCACCACAATGGCGCTGTTAACGTTTTCAAATTGTGCTGCCAATACTAAAAATACAATTAAAAATGCCAATACATAGGTCATTAATACTTCGTTTGAGGTCTCTTCAAATGTCAGAGCTTCCCCTTTAAACGCTAGGGTAATACCTGCTGGTAATGATTGCTCAGACACTTGTTTTATTTGCTCTACCAGTGTGGCAATAGTTAAACCTTCGGGTAATTCCATGCTTAATTCTATGGCACGTCGCTGAGCATGGCGCTCAAGCTCTGCAGCTACGCCTTCCTCTGTAATATTAGCGACACTACTGAGCGGTACTAATTGATTATCGCGGGCGCTTACATATAAATTTGCTAAATCACTGGGGTCATTAATGGTTTGATTTTGAGCCTGTAACATAATTGGTATTGACTGATCGCCAATATTTAAATCGGCTATATCGTCGCCATTAATGGCAGCTCTTAGGGTAATGGCTATATCACTTAACGATACTCCAAGCTCTTCTGCGCGTCGTCTGTCGATATTAACACGCAATTGCGGCTGCGATGGCTGATACGATACCCTTACCGGCGCAACTTCAGGCACGGCTTTTTCAAGATCTGCTGAAAACTGCTGTGCAGCTTTAAATATTTCTAAGTAATCTTGCCCCAGTAAAGCAACTTCAATTCCGCCACCTTGGCCACGTAAATTTAAACTATTGGCACCACCTGCGTATGCGGGTGCTCCAGGAATGTTCATTAAGGGCTGACGAATTTTATTGATGATTTCTTGTTGGCTAAAGTTACGCTCATCCCAGTGTTTTAAAGGCACTGTTATAAACACAATATTAGGATCCCACTGACCAACAACCGTGTAAATTGACTCTATTTCCCCGCTTTCGACGAAAGGCAGTAAGGTGTCTTCCATTTTAATGGCTTGTCTGTCCATAAAGTTTAAGCCTACGCCATCTGGCCCACGGGCAAATATTCTAATTTTACCGCGATCCTCTGTTGGTAATAGCTCGTTATCAAGGCTCATATACAAGGCTCCTGAGCCGGCAGCCACTAATAAACAGGCAATAAAAGTTAGCCACGCATGATCGAGTACTTTATGAATTGTTTTAGTATATAAATTAGCAAGTACGTTACCAAACTTAGCAAATGGATGAAAACCGCCTTGCTTAAGCTTTAGCTTAGAGGTAAGTGCTGGCACTAACGATAACGCAACAAAGCTTGATATGATCACTGCACCGGCAAGAACACCGCCAAACTCTCTGAATAAACGCCCTGCTGTAGAGGGTAAAAAAGCGATGGGAACAAACACAGCGGCTAATACCGCCGTGGTGGCAATAACGGCAAAAAATACTTCACGCGTACCTACCACTGCGGCCGCACGCCTGCCAAGCCCTAATCCTCGCTGGCGTTGAATATTTTCACTCACCACAATCGCATCATCAACGATTAAGCCAGTAGCAAGTACAAGCGCGAGCAAAGTTAAAATATTTATGGAGAAGCCCAATGCCCATATCAGTGCTAATGAGCCGATTAATGCTACCGGAATAGCAAATGCAGGCACTAAGGTTGCACGCCATGAGCCAATATACACCCATAAAGTAATGATCACTAGCAGCACTGTCAGTACTAATGAGTTAATAACTTCATCCACTGAACTTCTAATAAATTGTGCATCATCTGATGTTAAGGTAAATTCCATCTGAGGAAAGCGTTCACGCATTCCCTCTATAAGCTTTAGAACTTCATCTGATATTTCTATGGTGTTAGATTGCGCTTGGCGGATAATTTCCATACCAATAACGGGTTTACCATTGAGCCTAACCATAGAGCGTGGATCTGCCGGGCCAAAATATACCGCTGCGATATCGCTAATACGGGTATCACCACGGATGATAATATCACCGACTTGATCTGGTGTGACCGAGGTAGCATCAGCACGCACAATGATTTGCTGATCGTTTGATTTTAAACTTCCTGCAGGCACATCAAAGGGAGCTTGCCTGAGAACGTCAGCAACATCAGGAATAGTTAAATTAAAGCTACTGAGCTTAAGCGGATCTATACGTACTCTAAGCACTCGTTCTCTATCACCGTTTAAGCGCACATCAGCAACACCGGGAATAGTTAAAAACTGTGGTGCTAAGTCAACATCAACTCGCTCGGTTAATGCCTCTAACGATAAACTCTCACTTGATACGGTGAGTGATACGACCGCCTCAGCATCATTATCGGCTTTTATAATAGATACACGCTCAACCTCTTCTGGGAGCTCTCTTTGCACTCGCGAAACTGACTCGCGTGTTTCATTAGCGGCATCATCCAGATTAACACCAGGTCTAAATTCAACCACAATACGTGAGCTGCCTTCTTCACTTTGTGCACGAATAGATTTAACTCCACTCACACGGGCAACAGCACCTTCAAGTTTGCTGGTGACTTCAGTGTCAACGGTTTCTGGGGAACCACCTGGAAACGAAGCTGATACCGTAATACGCGGCCTATCTACATCAGGAAGCTCTCGTACTTCTACGCCAGCTATAGCGGCGATACCGGCAATAATTATTAATAAATTAAGCACCACAATAAGTACAGGGCGGCGAATTGCCATAGACGGCAAGTCTTGCATCATAGGTTGCTGTTTCATGGCTACTCCTGCGTACTAGCGATTGGCGCTGAGAAGCTTAGCTCTTGGTTAGCTCGCAAGCGCTGAACGCCTTCAACAACTAACGTATCGTTTGGCTGTAATGCCCCTGATACGAGTAAGCGCCCAGCCAAGCGTTGCTCTATTTTCACATCAACCCGGGTAGCTTTGTTATCCACACTCGTCCACACATATGGACCCGTTGCGCCCCACAGTAGTGCTGCTTCTGGAATAGCGGCAAAGCGTTGACCTAATACTTTTATATGTACTCGAAAACTCATACCCGGTAAGAATTGTTGATCTTTGTTATTTAACTTTGCTTTGACTCTTAAGGTACGAGTTTGTGGGTCTATACGTGAGTCTAAATAAGCTATTTCTGCCTCAACAGGCGCTTGCGATTGCCATGGGAACACGCGTACACTAGCATTATTTCTGAGCATCGCAATCGCTGATTCAGGCGCGTTAAAATTAATGTATAACTGGCGGGTATCATCGATGCTAGCAATCATTGTTTGTGTTGTGATTCTGTCACCTACTTCGACGTCGGTCAGTCCCATGGTGCCATTAAAAGGGGCACGGACTTGGCGGTCTTCTAATTCAGTTTCGGCTTGAGTGAGAGTAACTTTTGCAAGCTCCACGATGGTTTTTGCATCATCTACATCACTTTGTGGCACAGCTCCCTTAGCTTGACTTTGCTTCAACCGCTTTAAAGTGCGCTGGCTATCGGCTAATTTTATTTTAGCCTCTTCAAGGGCCGCTTTTTGCCTACGTGAATCTAGCTCAAGTAAAATATCACCTTCTTTAACCTTATCGCCAGGTTTAAAATGAACCGCTGCTACTTTGTCACCTACGGCAGGATATAAAATAACAGAATGGATAGCTTCAGCATTACCAACAGCCTGAACTTGCTGTTGGGCTTGTTCCATAGCGATATTCTCGACGACCACGTTTGCACCATTTACTGGCAAACTAACCGATAAAAACAAGGCCGTTATGCCAATTAAAAGATTTTGCGACTTCAAAGGATCACCCTAATTAATTATTATTTCCATTATGTTACGCAGTTTAACACCTCTATGATCAATAAATAGCTTAGTACGACAAATTAGCAAAACAACACGCTGAAATTAAACACCCACGTATTTACTACACATTCTTACACCAGCCTACAAAATCACCACATATTTTATGCGTATTTAACATTATGATTTAGTTATTAGAATGAAGATGAAAGGAGCATTCATGAAAAAAAGTATCATTATGGTTTTACTGCTTAGTGGCTGTGCATCACAAGGGGTCGATCGTACAAGTCAAAATCAACTAATTAAACGCTATTATGCCTATATTAATTCAGAGCAAAAAGTAACGCTCTCCTCAGAAGTAGGAACAGGCATAGCCGCGGGAGCGGGATTTGGCTTTGTTGACAGCTTAGATGGTAACAGCGAAGAAATGATTGGTGGCGCTATTGTTGGGGGTTTAGTTGGAGGGTTATTTACTGCCTTATTTGAGGGAGGTAATACAGCTTATCAGTATAATTTATACGCTGTTGATGAAGGTGAATTTACGGTTATTCAAAAGAAAAAACTCGGTAAAAACACAAAATGTGTTCTTGTTAACTCAGCTAATAAAATTACCCTTACACCGGTAGATAGTAGTTTTTGTATTCGTTGATTAAGCTCAAAAAAGTATCAAAGTTTATAGTCGCTAAGCAATGTAAGCTCGCTATTTCTAAATCTCTGGTAAAGAAAAAACCTCAGTATTTACTGAGGTTTTTTAACGAATAAATATACGCGTGGTATTATTTATTTCGCTGTGCGTCTTTTTGCGCTTTTTTAGCTTCTTTACGTTGTTGTAAAGCAGCTTGAGCTTCATTACCAATGTGGCCTTCGCCGCGAGCTTGAGCCAACTCTATTTGCTTTTGACGCTCAGCAAAACGAGCGCGTTGCTCGTCGGTCACATCATCAATACAGTGATGACACGACACCCCTTCCATATATTCAGGCTTTTGCTTTTCTTCTTCTGTAATAGGCATCCGACATGCGTGGCATTGATCGTATGAGCCTTTTTGTAAGTCATGATTTACCGCTACACGGTTATCAAATACAAAGCACTCGCCTTCCCACATAGTGTCTTCTTTTGGTACTTCTTCTAAGTATTTTAATATGCCGCCTTCAAGGTGGTATACCTCATCAAAGCCTTGTTCTTTCATATAAGCTGTTGATTTTTCACAGCGAATACCACCAGTACAAAACATAGCTACTTTTTTATGCTTTTCTGGGTCGAGATTTTCTTTGGCCCACTGCGGAAATTCGCGGAACGTCTTCGTGTTTGGATCGACCGCGTTTTGAAACGTACCAATTTCAATTTCATAATCATTTCGGGTATCAACAAGAATAACCTCTGGATCAGAAATAAGGGCATTCCATTCATTTGGCTTAACATAACTGCCCACTACTTTTAATGGGTCAACGCCCTCAACGCCCATAGTCACGATTTCTTTTTTAAGTTTTACTTTAGTGCGGTAAAACGGGCATTCGTCATCATATGATTCTTTAGTAACAATATTGTCTAAATTAGGCTGGGTGTCTAACCACGCCAATAAGTTATCTATGCCTTCACGTTTTGCAGATACAGTGCCGTTAATTCCTTCTGCGGCAATTAACAAAGTACCACGCACGTCGTTTTGCTCCATTACATTAAGTAAAGGTTGGCGAAGTGCTTCAAAATCAGGTAAAGAAACAAATTTATACAGTGCGCACACAACAAAGTGATCGCTGGTTACATTATCTTTATGGATAGCAGTCATGGTTTTCCTATTTTGCCTTTAAACCCCGCAAGGGGCGTTTACCGAATCGTAAATCCGGCGCATATGGGGCGCGTATTTTACGCTTTTTTTATTTAAATGCAAAAAAATGGATGATAATGCGCTTTTTACTGTTAGCGCAGTGGCTCAGTGGGCTATAATGCGCGGATAAATTTACAAGACTTGCTCATATTGGAGAAATATACATTGCACTTTACTGATCTTGGGATTGATACTCGCCTAGAAACACAATTAGCGCACCAAGGGATCACCCAGCCTACCGATATTCAAGCCCATGCTGTGCCAACGGCACTGGCTGGACATGACATTTTCGCTCAGTCAAAAACTGGGTCAGGCAAAACTTTAGCGTTTTTATTACCTGCAGTGCAGCGAGTAATGAAACAAAAAGCACTCAGTAAACGTGATCCTCGTGTACTTATTGTTGCTCCAACTCGTGAGCTTGCAACCCAAGTGTTCACCCAACTCCGATTACTTATTGCCGGTACCAATATCAAGGCAGTTAAAATTCTCGGTGGTGAAAACTTTAACGACCAAATTAAAGCACTGCGCAACGACCCACATTTTGTGGTTGCTACACCAGGACGCTTAGCCGATCACTTAAAGCAACGCTCTTTACAGTTAAGTGGCTTAGAGCTACTTATATTTGATGAAGCTGACCGTATTTTGGATTTAGGTTTCACCGACCAGCTTAAGTTAATTAATGAACTGGCAGATCACCGATTACGCCAGACCCTATTGTTTTCAGCGACATTAGATCATGCTCAAGTAGATGCCCTTTCGCGTAATTTATTAAAAAAACCAAAACAAATTATGCTCAGTGCAGCCAATGAGCAACACAGTGATATTAAACAAACATTGTATTTAGCCGATCATCTTGATCATAAAGAAGCGCTACTTGAGTATTTTCTTAATCAAGACAATGTAGGGCAATGCATTATATTTACCGCTACACGTGCTGATACCAGTCGATTAAGCGAGTCACTAAACAGTAAAGGCTTTAAATCTGTCGCCTTAGCAGGCGATTTAACCCAAAGTAAACGCCTAGATATTATGGATTCGTTTAGCCGTGAAAACTTTAAAATATTAATTACTACAGATGTTGCATCTCGCGGATTAGATTTACTCAGTGTGACCCATGTTATAAATTTTGATTTACCAAAACACGCTGAAGAATACGTTCACCGAATTGGACGCACAGGCCGTGCTGGTTTTAAAGGCAACGCGCTATCACTGGTTGGTCCTAAAGATTGGGCAAGTTACTTAGCAATTAAGTCATTTTTAAATGACGAACTGTCGTTTGCGGTGGTTGATGGTTTAAAAGCGAAATTTAAAGGCATCAAAGAGAAAAAAGTGACGCCTGTTAAACCGATTAAAAAAGTAGTGGCTGACAAAAAGCCACAGCAAAAACGCAAAGCGAAACCTAAAAAGCCAGCAGCCCCAATTAAAGCACCACTCAACATTGATGGTGATACCCCGATGCGTCGTAAAAAAAAGCCTGAGCAGGAATAATTATGAGTTACCTTGGAACTACCCAAACCCTATTTGTAAAAGAAGTCAGTAACGAAGGTGCCTACTTAGATGGCCATGACTTAGGTGAAGTATTTTTACCAAAACACGAAATTAAACATGAGCTTGAAGCTGGTGATAGCATCAGCGTTTTTACCTTTTTAGATAACGCAAATCTGCCAACAGCAACAACTAAAAAACCACACGCACAAGTCGGTGAATATGCCCTACTTCGCGTTAAAGAAATAAACAGTATTGGTGCTTTTTTAGATTGGGGCTTAGAAAAAGACGTACTTGCACCATTTAATGAACAAAAACCACGAATGCAAGAAGGTTACTCGTATTTAGTACGTTTATACCTAGATAATGCCAGTCAGCGGATTTGTGCTTCAACCAACTTTAATCGCTTTTTATCAAAAGACGAGCCGCAATATAGCCACTTGCAAGAAGTTGACTTAATTGTTGCAGGTAAAACTGATATTGGCTACAAAGTGCTTATTGAAGAGTCTCATTTTGGTGTTGTATTTTACAACATGGTATTTAAAAACCTATTTGTTGGCCAAAAACTCAAGGGCTTTATTCAAAAAGTACGCGAAGACGGAAAAATTGACGTCATACTTGAGAAGCCAGGTATGGGTAAAGTCAGTGAGCTTGGCGAAAAAATTATGGAAAAACTAAAAGATGAAGGTGGGATATTAGCTATCGGCGATAAGTCTGAACCTGAATTAATTAAAAAAGTTTTTTCGACCAGTAAAGCAAACTACAAAAAAGCCATTGGCGGGTTATTCAAACAAGGCCTAATTGATATTGAAGCTAAGTCTATTCGTTTAAAATAACTAAAAATAAAAAAGCCACCTATGACTAAGCTTAGGTGGCTTTTTAGTATCTGAAATTTATAAAGTAAGATTTTTATACGGTAAAGTGCAGCGTGAATATTGATTTGAGTATTCAATTAACTCTTTTTTAGAATCAATATTTAATGGCGCTAACCGAAATACTTTATCAGTACATTGATCTTGCATCTCATCATGTGCGGCAACACAATCACTACTGCTAACATTAATTCCCGCTAACACCCCTTCATTTGTGTAACACAGATGCTGGGCATAGTTTTGTGCGACTTTTTTAAACTTAAATAAATCAACGGGGTATTCTGAAACTAAATCGGTAACATTCGAAACACCGTCATACATTTTAGTTGAAAAAACATATTTATTAACAGCAAAGCCACTAATGATAATTACAACTAAGAAAATTATTATACGCAAAGCTAGTTCCTCACTGCATACCCTTAATTTAAATGTAGCACAAAGAAAAGCAGTTGTAAGGAACTGCTCGTAATTATGCACATTTTAAATTTAGGCTATTGATTTATTTACGTCACTTAATACTTGCACCGGGTTTTGTGCCTGAGTAATAGGACGCCCTATAACTAGGTAATCACTGCCAGCTTCAATCGCTTCTTTAGGTGTCATTATACGTTTTTGGTCGCCAGCATCACTACCAGCAGGACGAATACCTGGGGTGACTAGTTTAAACTCGTCTCCCAATGCTGCTTTTAAACTTTGTGCTTCTTGTGCTGAACACACTACACCATCAAGCCCTGCTTGTTTGGTTAGTTTTGCTAAGTGCATCACTTGCTCTTGTGGTGATTTACTAATGCCTAAACGTTTAAGCTCTGCTTCATCCATGCTGGTTAAAACGGTCACTGCAATCAATAATGGGGCTTTATCACCAAATTGTTCGAGTGCTTGCTTAGCTTTATGCATCATTTCAAAACCACCACTTGCATGAACATTAACCATCCACACGCCCATTTTAGCTGCAGCAGTTACTGCTTTAGCAACAGTATTTGGAATATCGTGGAACTTTAAATCTAAGAATACATCAAAACCTAAATCAACTAGCTCTTTAACAAATTCAGGGCCGAAATATGTGAACATTTCTTTACCCACTTTTAATCGACATGTATCCGGTGATAACTGTTTAACAAATGCTAAAGCTGTTTGTTGATCATCATAATCAAGCGCGATAAGAATTTTTTTTGATTGTTCGAAAGACATAACTATCCTACTAGTGTGCGAAAAGTATAAAGATTAAAATCCGTCTAAGCCTCTGCTGGGCACAATGGTTTCCCAGTGTTTACACGAAGGGCAATTCCAATAAATGGTGTAACTTGTAAAGCCACAATGCTGACATTGAAAGTCAGGCTTGGTAGCAATATATGAGGTAACAAGTTTATCTATTTGATTAAGCACATCTTTGGTATTTTTATTTTCGGCGCTCATTAACTGCAGTAAAAAACTAAAGCCACGTATGGTAGGTTGACGTTTTAAACTATCGGTTAAAAATTCAAAGGCTTGTTCAGTGTGGCCTTGCTCAAGCAATGCTTGGCAATGCTGTATTTTTATCATCACCCCACCCTTATCTAATAACTCTGCAACGAGTTCATGAAACTGATGAGTTAATTTAAGCTGCTTATAACTATGCGCCAACTTATCAATAAATAATGGCGCAAAAAAGGTAAATTGGCAGATGAGTTCTCGCCAGTAGTAAATTGCTTTTACGTAATCTTCTTTTGTATAGGCAGTTAAACCAAGCTCATAGAGTGGTCTGATTGTTTTAAAGTTTAAGCTAATAGCTTTACGCATAAGTTGTGGATTATTACTGGCAATAGCATGCTCACAGTAAAAGTTTGCGATGGCTTTAAAATGTTGTTCTTTTGAAAAAAGCTCGCTATGAGCCTCAAACATATTAATGCCTTTTTCCCATTCACGGGTCTGTGAATATAAAGAAATTATCGGATCGAGGGAATCAACATGATTATTTTTAACTAGCCATATTAAATGTTCTTCTGCGCTATCGAGTAAACCCGCCATAATATAGTCCTCGGCTAATTCCAAGCGGCTATTAGCGGCTTGTTTTTCGTTAAGACTTGGGTGTTTTAGCAGGAGTTCGTGTATTTTTATTGCGCGGTCAAGCTCACCACGACGACGAAACATGGTAGCTAAGGTAGAATAGTGTTCAACAGAGTCAGCAGCTACTTCGAGCAAATTAATTAAATGCTCAAGCCCCTGATCTTCTTCTCTGTCCAGTAAGAACTTTAACCCTTTACTGTATTCAGAGGTAATTTGACGATTAAATTGATGAGCCTGATTTTTAGCACTGTTTTTTCCCATGATCCAGCCATAGCCGGCAGCAACAGGAAGCAGTAAAAATAACAGCTCAATCATAGTTAGGTGTCTTTGTTGGCAATACGCTTTTTATTATCTTTTTCAGGCGTTAATTGCTTTTTTAAACGGTAATTTTGCCACTTTAATTGCGTAAACAATTTAAAACTCACAAAACAACCCACTACAACACCTAGTAAAAAGCAGATACTTATTATAACGGCTAAAGGTAATGTATTACTGGCTATTATATAGTTAATTTGTGTTAATTGTGGATTTTGCGAACCCAATACAAATGCACCAATTAAAAAAAGTGCTGCCAGAATAATTTTAAATACCTTGAACAAGTAACCACTCCAATTAGTTTACTAAGCAATGCTCTCGTTTACACGATCACGTAGTTCTTTGCCTGGTTTAAAATGAGGTACATGCTTACCATCTAACTCTACAGTTTCACCTGTTTTAGGGTTACGGCCTGTACGAGGCGCGCGGTAATGCAAAGAGAAACTTCCAAAACCTCGGATCTCAATTCGATCTGAAGAAGATAATGAGCCGGCCATTTGTTCAAGAATTTCTTTAACAGCGTTCTCAACATCTTTCACAGGAATATGTGCGTGTTGTTCAGCAAGTGTTTCTATCAGTTCTGACTTAGTCATAGCGTTTCCTTAAAAAGAAATAGTGGAAGGGCATAAACTGCCCTTCCAATTAAAAGACTATAATTAATTAGTCTTTTTGTGCATTTGCGAAAGCAGCTGCCATTGCGTTTTCAAACACTGGCTCTTCTTTCTTAAGCTTCTCTAGTACTTCTTTCTCTTCTGCTTCGAAAAGAGCTTTAACAGATAAGCTTAAAGTGCGGTTCTTACGATCAACACCAACGTATTTAACTTCGATTTCGTCGCCTACAGAAACAACAGTAGTTGCATCTTCAACGCGCTCTTGAGCGATATCAGCTACACGGATGTAACCTTCAACGCCTTCGATAAGTTCAACAGTTGCGCCTTTCGCATCAACTTCAGTCACTTTACCTTTAACAATAGCACCTTTTTTGTTTGCATCAAGGTAGTTATTGAATGGGTCAGCTTCGATTTGCTTAACACCTAGAGAAATACGTTCACGCTCTGGGTCAACTTGCAATACGATAGCAGTGATTTCGTCGCCTTTCTTGAATTCACGTACAGCTTCTTCGCCAGGTGTATTCCAAGAAATGTCTGAAAGGTGTACAAGACCATCAATACCACCGTCAAGACCGATAAAGATACCGAAGTCAGTGATTGATTTGATCTTACCAGTAACTTGATCGCCTTTGTTTTGTAGACGAGCAAATTCCTGCCAAGGATTAGCAATACATTGCTTAAGACCAAGAGAAATACGACGACGTTCTTCGTCGATTTCAAGAACCATAACTTCAACAGTGTCACCTAGTGAAACAACTTTTGAAGGGTGGATGTTCTTGTTAGTCCAATCCATTTCAGAAACGTGTACTAGACCTTCAACGCCTTCTTCGATTTCTACGAAGCAACCGTAATCAGTAAGGTTAGTTACACGACCAGAAAGTTTAGAACCTTCTGGGTAACGACCAGCGATAGCTGCCCATGGATCTTCGCCAAGCTGTTTAAGGCCTAGAGATACACGAGTTTTATCTTTGTCGAATTTAAGAACTTTAACTGCGATTTCGTCGCCAACATTAACGATTTCTGAAGGGTGCTTAACACGCTTCCACGCCATATCAGTAATGTGTAGTAGGCCATCAACACCACCAAGGTCAACGAACGCACCGTAGTCAGTAAGGTTCTTAACGATACCTTTAACTTCTTGACCTTCAACAAGGTTAGCAAGAAGCTCTTCACGTTCTTGTGAGTTTTCTGATTCGATAACTGCACGACGTGAAACAACAACGTTGTTACGTTTTTGATCAAGCTTGATTACTTTAAATTCAAGCTCTTTGCCTTCAAGGTGAGTTGTGTCACGTACTGGACGAACATCAACAAGTGAACCAGGTAGGAAAGCACGGATTGAATCAACTTCAACAGTGAAACCGCCTTTAACTTTACCGTTGATAACACCAGTAACAGTCTCTTGCTCTTCACATGCTTTCTCAAGACGGATCCACGCTTCGTGACGCTTAGCTTTCTCACGAGAAAGGATAGTTTCACCGAAACCGTCTTCGATTGCATCTAGTGCAACATCTACTTCGTCGCCAACAGCAACTTCTAGTTCACCAGCAGCATTTTTGAACTGCTCTGCAGGGATAGCACTTTCTGATTTAAGACCAGCATCTACAAGTACAATGTTGTTCTCGATTGAGATTACTGTACCTTTAACGATAGAGCCTTGCTCTGCTTCAAAACCCTTTAAGCTTTCTTCAAATAACTGCGCAAAATTTTCTGACATACGAATATACGTCTCATATATTAATACCAATAAGCAACCATGCTGCATGGGGTTGTTAAAATAGCACTGGCGTCCTGCTGGTGCATAAAATGTGTTTAGCTTCGTTTAGGAAGCTTACCTTCTGAGATGCTTGAATCTAATAAAGTTATAACTTTATCAAATACTTGCTGCGCGTTGAGTTCGCTAGTATCAAGCTCAATCGCATCCTCTGCAGGTACAAGCGGCGCAACGGCGCGATTCATATCGCGATCATCACGTGCTTGAATGTCTTGTAATAGACCACTTAGTGTAACATCAAGCCCGCGCTCATTCAACTCAACAAAACGTCGGCGAGCACGTTCTTCTGCACTAGCAGTTAAAAATATCTTTAATGGCGCATCAGGAAATACCACAGTACCCATATCACGACCATCAGCAATTAAGCCATTTTCTGTCCTAAACGCACGCTGGCGACGAAGCAACGCTTCACGAACTCGTGGCAATGCCGCCACTTTAGACGCCGCAGCTCCCACTTCTTCATTACGAATAGTGGTCGATACGTCTTCGCCTTCTAAGATAATCTTTCCTGCATTAGTGTCACTGTCTATCAAAAACTGCACATCTAGATTAGCAGCTAATGGAACCAGTGCTTCTTCGTTATCTAACGCAATTTGGTGATGAAGTGCTGCAAGTGAGAGTACGCGATAAATTGCACCGCTATCTAACACATCCCAGCCTAATTTTTCAGCCAATAGGCGACAAACAGTTCCTTTACCAGAACCACTTGGGCCATCTACGGTGATTACGGGCATTAATAACGCCGGCATTTAAAACCTCCTTCAATGCACACCAAAATAAACCGCCACATTATACGTCAATTAATAAAGATTATCCGCTTTTAGTATGTAACTTTTTATAAATACTTATAAATAGCCTATTTACTGACAGATGCTAACACGTGGAAAAATGTTGGGAATGTCTTATAAGTACAAGCTGGATCGTTAATCGTTATGGGCTTGCCCCCTACCGCAACCAGTGCAAAACACATAGCAATACGGTGGTCATCATAAGTATCTATCGCCACATTATTAAATTGTTTTGGCGGTGTGATCTCAATAAAGTCGTGCCCTTCAACCACTTCTGCACCTACTTTTTTAAGCTCAGTGGCCATTGCATGTAAACGGTCAGTTTCTTTTACCCGCCAGTTATAAATATTGCGAATTGCGGTTGGGCCTTTGGCGAATAAGGCAACTGTGGCCAAGGTCATTGCAGCGTCGGGTATAGCATTAGCATCAATATCAATACCGTTAAGCTCGCCTTTACGCACAACTAAGCGCTCGTCATACCAATCAATTTTGACTCCCACTTGCTCCATAACGTTGGCAAAGCCAATATCACCTTGAACTGATTTAGCACCGACACCTTTAATTTCTATTTCGCCACCGGCAATCGCTGCAGCAGCAATAAAATAAGAAGCAGAAGAAGCATCGCCTTCCACCATAATACGCTCAACGGCTTGATACTGCTGTGCACCTTTCACAAAAAAAGTACTGTAATTCTCATGTTCAACGGTGACACCAAAACGCGCCATTACATCAAGTGTAATATCAATGTAAGGCTTAGAGACTAACGTGCCTTTAATTTTAATTTGAGTATCGCCTTTAAATAACGGTGCAGCCATAAGCAGTGCCGTTAAAAACTGGCTTGAAATACTACCGTCGATTTCGACTTCACCACCCGCTATTTGCCCGCCGACAATTTTAAGTGGCGGATAGTCTTTATTTTTTAAATAACTAACATTACCACCTAAGGCTTGCAGTGCATCAACTAAGTGACCAATTGGTCGCTCTTCCATACGTGGCTCACCAATTAACTCATACTCCCCAGCAATCGCTGCAAGCACGGCCGTTAACGGACGATATGCTGTACCAGCATTACCTAAAAACAGTGGTTCAGTTGGCGTTTTAAATACGCCACCTACACCTTCGACGGTCGCGATGGTTCGCTCATCATTAAGTGTTACATTTACACCGAGCTGCGCTAATGCGCCCAACATATGACGAATATCATCACTGTCTAATAAGTTTTCTACAACCGTGGTGCCGTAAGATAATGCTGCTAATAATAGAATTCTATTTGACAAGCTCTTTGAGCCCGGCAATGTCACACTGCCATTAACTTGTGAAATAGGGGCTAAGGAAAGTTGCTCCATTAACTATTCTCCTTGGCGAAGTTAGCCATAAAATCAACTAGGGCTTGTACGCCTTCCAATGGCATCGCGTTATAAATACTGGCACGCATACCGCCAACAATACGATGACCTTCAAGCGCTAACAAGCCTGCTTCTTTTGACTCTTTTACAAACTTATCATTTAAGCTTTCATCAACCAGCCAAAATGGCACATTCATACGTGAACGGCAATGCTTCGCTACTTTATTGGTATAAAAATCTGAATCATCAATAAAATCATAAAGCAGCTGCGCTTTCGCAATATTATGTGCTTCCATGGCTTTTACACCGCCATTTTGTTCAAGCCATGCAAATACTTCAGCTGCTAAATACCATGCAAATGTAGGTGGGGTATTGAACATGCTACCTTGTTTTGCTTCAAGGGCATAATCTAAAATACCCGGCTTGGCGAGCCCTTCACGCTCAAGTAGCGTTTTGCGAACAATCACAATAGCAATGCCCGATGGACCGATATTTTTTTGCGCACCAGCGTAGATTAAGTCAAATTGATTAACGTCAATTTCGCGCGATAAAATAGTCGACGACATATCAGCAACAATTGGCGCCGTTGGGTGACGTGGTACATCAAAAATCTCTAGGCCATCTACTGTTTCATTGGGGCAGTAATGAATATATGCAGCATCGGCTGGTAAAACCCAATCGGCTACCTGCTTGATAGAAAATAAACCGTTATCATCATTACGTACATCAATAGCGTGGGTTTGAGTGAACTTATCGGCTTCGCTAGTTGCACTTTTTGACCAAACGCCATTTTCACAATACACCGCCTTTTTTCCATCAAAGTGGAGGTTTAAAGGCACGGCACTGAATTGACCTCGACCACCACCGTGCATAAATAGCACTTCAAACTCATCACTAATATTCATTAAACGACGCAGACTAGCTTCACACTTCGCCGTTAATGCTAAAAATTCTTTACTGCGATGGCTCATTTCCATTACTGAAACGCCAAGCCCTTGCCAGTCTAAAAACTCTTTTTGTGCTTTTTGCATTACAGCCGGTGGTAACATTGCAGGACCCGCACAAAAATTATAAATACTCATTACCTTTTCCTCATTCCAGTAATTTACTGTTTAACTTGAATTAAACTAATTCAAGTGTCTTTAGTTTTTTTCAACTACATAAAAAAAAGCGGCCAAGGCCGCTTTTTTCAATCTCAATTATTCTGAAGGAGGATTATCATCCGCTACTTCATCTATAACCGTATCTACTGTTTCAACGTCTTCGATATCAATCAAGTCACTTTCTGTCACTTCAATCTCTTCTATACGTTGTAAACCAACTACTTGCTCTTCGTCAATAGTTCTGATCAAAATAACACCTTGGGTGTTACGTCCAACCGTAGAAACTTCATTAACGCGAGTACGTACTAAGGTGCCACGATTCGAAATAATCATTATTTCGTCGTTGTCATCAACTTGTACAGCACCAACAACGGCACCATTACGCTCACTCACCTTAATGGATACAACACCTTGTGTTGCACGACTCTTAGATGGGTAATCTTCAAGTTGAGTACGCTTACCGTAACCATTTTCTGTCACTGTTAATATTGCACCATCGTTCTTCGGTACAATTAGTGATACAACACGTTGATCGTCAGGCATCTTAATACCACGAACACCCGTTGCAGTACGACCCATAGGACGTACACCTTTGAAGCGAATCTCAGGCTTACCTTCTTCATCAAGAACAGGGTTACCATTTTCATCAACTACCGTGGTTTCTTCAGCTTCTTTAAAGCGTACAACTTTACCCGCATCAGTGAACAACATAATTTCGTTGCTACCATCGGTAATATCAACACCAATTAAGCTATCACCTTCGTTTAAGTTAACAGCAATAATACCGCTTGCACGTTGACGGCTGTAGGCCGTTAATGGTGTTTTCTTAACCGTACCAAATGCTGTAGCCATAAAGATGTATTTATCATCTTCATAATCACGTACAGGTAAGATAGCTGTAATACGTTCATCTGCTTCAAGTGGTAATAAGTTAACAATTGGCTTACCGCGCGCTGCGCGACTTGCAAGTGGTAACTGGTACACTTTAAGCCAGTATAATCGACCCGCAGTAGAGAAACATAAAATAGTATCGTGCGTATTGGCAACAAGTAAACGTTCAATGAAATCTTCGTCTTTCATCTTAGTTGCTGACTTGCCTTTACCACCACGACGCTGCGCTTCGTAATCACTTAACGCTTGGTACTTAACGTACCCTTCGTGTGACAAGGTCACAACCACGTTCTCTTCGTTAATTAAGTCTTCAAGACTAATATCGTGTGCAGCGGCATTGATTTCAGTGCGGCGCTCATCACCATATTGTTCTTTAATTTCAACTAACTCGTCGCGAATAACTTCCATTAGACGATCTGGGTTTGCCAAAATAAACAGTAGTTCAGCAATCAAATCAAGTAACGTTTGGTACTCAGTTAGAATTTTTTCGTGTTCAAGACCCGTTAGTTTGTGTAGACGTAGATCTAGTATTGCTTGAGCTTGCTGCTCAGAAATATAGTACTGACCATCACAAATACCAAGATCGCTTGCTAGCCAATCTGGGCGAGCTACATTGTCTTCACCTGCTTTATCAAGCATGGCTTTAACATTACCTAATTCCCAAGGACGCGCTGTTAGTGCAACTTTTGCTTCAGCAGGCGTAGGCGACTTACGAATAAGTTCGATAATTGGGTCAATGTTTGCTAGTGCAATCGCTAAACCTTCTAGCGTATGTGCACGGTCGCGAGCTTTGCGTAAATCAAACACCGTACGACGGGTAACAACTTCACGGCGGTGAATAATAAACTCTTCAAGCATTTCTTTTAAGTTGAAACACTTAGGCTGGTTATTAATTAACGCAACCATATTCATACCAAACACAGTTTGTAACTGAGTTTGTGAATAAAGGTTGTTTAAAATAACTTCACCTACGTCACCACGTTTGATCTCAATAACGATACGCATACCGTCTTTATCTGATTCATCACGTAATGCGCTGATCCCTTCAATCTTTTTATCTTTAACTAGCTCAGCGATTTTTTCAATCAAACGGGCTTTGTTAACTTGGTAAGGGATTTCATGAACAATAATCGTTTCGCGGCCGGTTTTCTCATCAGTTTCGATTTCAGCACGCGCACGCATGTACACTTTACCGCGACCGGTTTGATAAGCTTGTTCAATGCCTTTTTTACCGTTAATAATTGCCGCAGTTGGGAAATCTGGACCTGGAATGTAATCCATTAACTCAGTAATGGTTAATTCAGGATTTTGAATAAGCGCTAAACAGCCATTCACTACTTCTGTTAAGTTGTGTGGCGGAATATTTGTCGCCATACCAACAGCAATACCCGACGAACCATTGACTAACAGGTTAGGTATTTTAGTCGGTAATACATCAGGAATTTGCTCTGTGCCATCATAGTTAGGCACAAAATCAACCGTTTCTTTTTCAAGATCGGCTAATAATTCGTGCGACATTTTTGCCATACGTACTTCTGTATAACGCATTGCCGCTGCTGAATCACCATCAACCGAACCAAAGTTACCCTGACCATCAACTAGCATATAACGTAGAGAGAATGGCTGAGCCATACGTACGATGGTGTCATAAACTGCACTGTCGCCGTGTGGGTGGTATTTACCGATTACGTCACCGACCACACGGGCCGATTTTTTGTAAGGCTTGTTCCAGTCATTACTAAGCTCGTTCATTGCAAACAAGACGCGGCGGTGAACAGGTTTTAAACCGTCACGTACGTCTGGTAATGCACGTCCTACAATTACACTCATGGCGTAATCTAAGTAGGAGTTTTTTAACTCGTCTTCAATATTGACTGGCAGAATTTCATTGGCGAGATCAGTCATTTGATATCACATTCCTTCAGTATCAGCTCTCAACAACCCAGTATTAGGTATTAAGAGTGTTTGTTATTATTTCTAAGCAGCCATGCTATCACAATTAATTTTAATTTACAGGCGCAAAACTTTGCGATTTATCAATTTAGCCCTATATAATGGCCTCAGATTGACGAGGAAGTATTTTATGACCGAACATCAAAATGTAGATAACGCAGAAATAGCAAAGTTTGAAGCCATCGCAGAGCGTTGGTGGGATTTAGAAGGCGAATTTAAGCCGCTACACGAAATTAATCCATTACGATTAGATTTTATCGCTGACAAAACTAAAGGGTTATTTGATAAAGAAACCTTAGATGTAGGATGCGGTGGCGGCATTTTAAGTCACAGCATGGCACGAATGGGCGCAAACGTAACAGGTATCGATATGGGGCAAGAGCCTTTAACTGTAGCTAAGTTACACAGCTTAGAAACCAGCGTACCCGTTGAATATATAAAAGTACCTGCAGAACAATTTGCTGATGAGCACCCTGAGCGCTTTGATGTAATCACTTGTATGGAAATGTTAGAGCACGTTCCCGACCCTGCTTCTATTATTCATGCGGTCGCTAAATTAGCAAAACCAGGGGCCGATGTATTCTTCTCTACCCTTAATAAAACCCCTAAAGCTTATTTATACGCTATTGTCGGTGCAGAAAAACTGTTAAAAATGGTGCCAGAAGGTACCCATGATCATAAAAAGTTTATTAAACCCGCGCAATTAATCGCATGGGCAGAACAAGCAGGCTTAAAAGTACGTGCCAGTGCAGGGTTAAGTTACAACCCACTTTCAAAGCAATATACGGTTAATGATGATGTTAGCGTAAATTATATGCTGCACTTTGAGAAGTTAGCGTAATGACAAGCTTGCAAACACCTACTAGCCCGATTGAATATCAAGCATTGCTGTTTGACTTAGATGGCACTTTACTCGATACCGCTGATGATTTAGGCGCCGCGCTAAATAGTGTGCTGCATAATCATCAACAGCCCCAAGTGGGCAGTGATATATATCGACCCGCAGCTTCAAATGGCGCAGCAGCATTACTTGCTGCTGGTTTTAAAGAAGCTTGGGCGCAACAACCGCAAGAGCAACTTTTAACGGAGCTAGTTGCACACTATGCTGCCAATATTGCCACCCACACCCACTGTTTTGTTGGTATAGAGCAACTTCTCATTGCACTTGATAATAAAGGGATCCCGTGGGGTATTATGACAAATAAGCCTGGTTTTTTAACCGATCCTTTAGTCAAAGCCATTCCTGCGTTAAAAAATGCGCGAATTGTGATAAGTGGTGATACCTTAGCAGAATCTAAGCCCTCACCCCTTCCTTTATTACATTGTGCTGAGCAAATGAGTGTTGATCCTTCGCGCTGCCTATATATAGGTGATGCACAGCGAGATATACAAGCAGGAAAAGCAGCGAATATGCACACCGCTACCGCACTATGGGGATATGTACCGAGTGTAGACGAGGCATTGGCTTGGAATGCAGATTTTAATTGGCATAGCCCTATTGATGCATTTAACCACATATAGTGCCATGTTAATTAATAAACACTACATATTGTGATTGTGTTAGTTTTTACGCAAAGCTTGATGATAAAAAAAGCAGACAAAATTTATTTTTAAAAAGCGTAAATTTAATCTTTCCTTAGTTGATTTTTACAAATTTCAACTTAACCGAATGATCAAAGGTTAATGCCTACTAACACAATTACGTTATCCCAACGTTATCCACAATGAGAGCGGTTTCTGTCCCTTGCAAAAGATCACAGACCACACTATCTTGTGATCTCTAATTTGAACAACACCAGATATTGTGGCTAAATGTTATTCGATTAAATTTACCTATGCGGTAGAAATAACAATAAAAGAATAGGCACTGGGCGTTTTAAGTGCACTCATTGGTCAAAAATATTTAATTCCCAAGGAATACAGGCAAAACTATGAACCAACAGTTATCTGTAAGCAAACGTGACGGCCGTAAAGAGCCGCTTGATCTAGACAAGATCCATCGCGTTATTGAATGGGCCGCCGAAGGTTTAAACAACGTTTCGGTTTCACAAGTTGAACTTAAATCGCATATTCAATTTTATGACGGTATTCGTACTAAAGACATTCATGAGACGATTATCAAAGCTGCTGCGGATCAGATCTCAAAAGAATCACCTGATTATCAGTATCTTGCTGCTCGTTTAGCTGTATTCCATTTACGTAAAAAAGCGTATGGCCAATTTGAGCCACCGCGTCTTTTTGACCACGTTACTAACATGGTTGAACAAAAACGCTACGACGCACATTTGCTTGTTGATTACACAGAGCAAGAACTTGATGAACTAGATGCTTACTTAGATCATTCACGCGATCTTAACTTTAGCTATGCAGCCGTGAAGCAGCTTGAAGGTAAATACCTTGTTCAAAACCGTGTTACCGGTGAAATTTACGAAAGCGCACAGTTTTTATACATCTTAGTAGCGGCAAGCTTATTCTCAGATTATCCACGTGATACGCGTATTGATTACATCAAACGTTTTTACGATGCGGTTTCATTATTTAAAATTTCTTTACCTACGCCAATTATGTCGGGTGTACGTACGCCAACACGTCAGTTCAGCTCATGTGTACTGATTGAGTGTGGTGACAGCTTAGATTCAATTAATGCGACATCATCAGCGATTGTTAAATACGTTTCTCAACGTGCTGGTATTGGTATTAATGCCGGACGTATTCGTGCATTAGGTAGCCCTATTCGCAATGGCGAAGCGTACCACACTGGCTGTATTCCGTTTTATAAGCATTTTCAAACAGCCGTTAAAAGCTGTTCGCAAGGCGGTGTACGTGGCGGAGCCGCTACTTTATTCTACCCGCTTTGGCATTTAGAAGTAGAAAACCTACTGGTACTTAAAAACAACCGTGGTGTTGATGATAACCGCGTACGTCACCTAGACTACGGTGTGCAGTTTAATAAACTAATGTATTCGCGTTTAATTAAAGACGATTACATTACCTTATTCAGTCCATCAGACGTGCCGGGCCTTTACGATGCATTCTTTGAAGATCAAGATGAATTTGATGCACTTTATGTAAAGTATGAGCAAGACGAGTCAATTCGTAAAAAACGTATTAAAGCCATTGAACTGTTTTCTATGTTTGCTCAAGAACGTGCCAGCACCGGTCGTATTTACTTACAAAATGTTGACCACTGTAATACGCATAGTCCATTTATCTCGAAAGTGGCGCCTATTCGTCAATCTAACTTATGTTTAGAAATTGCATTACCGACTAAACCACTAAGTAATGTAAACGACGAAGAAGGTGAAATTGCCTTATGTACCTTGTCTGCATTTAACTTAGGCGCGATTGAGTCACTGGATGAATTAGAAGAGTTAGCTGAGCTTGCCGTTCGTGCATTAGATAACTTACTTGATTTCCAAGACTACCCAGTACCGGCGGCAAAAAATGCCACTATGGGACGTCGTACCCTAGGTATAGGTGTGATTAACTACGCTTACTACTTAGCTAAAAACGGTAAGCGTTACTCAGATGGCAGCGCAAATGCACTCACGCACAAAACATTTGAAGCGATTCAGTACTACTTAATGAAAGCATCTAATGAGCTTGCAAAAGAGCGTGGAGCATGTCCTAAATTTAACGAAACTACGTACTCACAAGGTATTATGCCAACAGATACGTACAAGCGTGATTTAGATAAAATTTGTGATGAACCACTGCACCTTGATTGGGATACGTTACGTGCCAGCATTAAAGAGCACGGTATGCGTAACTCAACGCTGAGTGCATTAATGCCATCAGAAACATCATCGCAAATCTCAAATGCAACCAATGGTATTGAGCCACCACGTGGCCATATTAGTGTTAAAGCAAGTAAAGACGGTATTTTAAAGCAGGTTGTCCCTGAGTACGAACGCCTTAAAGATAACTATGAATTACTGTGGGATATTCCATCAAACGATGGTTACTTACAATTAGTAGGCATAATGCAGAAATTTATCGACCAAACAATTTCAGCAAATACTAATTATGATCCAAATAGATACGAAGGCGGTAGAGTACCTATGAAAGTCTTACTAAAAGACTTACTTGGTGCCTACAAGCTAGGTGTTAAAACACTGTATTACCATAATACCCGCGATGGCGCATCAGATGCTCAAGAAGACACTCCAGAAGTGGAAGATGATGATTGTGCAGGCGGCGCGTGTAAAATTTAATAGTTAAACTTAAAGCGGGCGCCTTGCCCGCTTTGTCCTGATAGTTTTAGTGATAGTTTTTTGAGTGATAAACATGTCTTATACTACTTTTAGCAGAAATCATAATAACCAAATGCAAGAGCCAATGTTTTTTGGTCAAACCGTTAACGTGTCACGTTACGATCAACAAAAATACCCTATTTTTGAAAAATTAATTGAAAAACAATTGTCTTTCTTTTGGCGACCTGAAGAAGTTGATGTAAGTAAAGACCGTTTAGACTTTCAAGCGCTTCCCGATCACGAGAAGCATATATTTTTAAGCAACTTAAAATACCAAACGTTGCTTGATAGTGTTCAAGGTCGTTCGCCTAACGTAGCACTATTACCAATTGTGTCTATTCCTGAGCTAGAAACATGGATTGAGACATGGGCGTTTAGTGAAACTATTCATAGTCGTTCGTACACCCATATTATTCGTAACGTAACTCAAGCACCTGAACTCATTTTTGATGACATTGTTAGCAATGAAAAAATTAGTGAGCGTGCCGATGCCGTTACTACTTATTATGATGACCTAATCAATTCTGTATCGCTTTACAACCTATACGGTGAAGGCAAACACGAAATTAATGGCCAAACCGTAGTCGTTAATTTATTTGAGCTGAAAAAGAAATTGTACCTGGCCATGATGTCAGTGAACATCCTTGAAGCTATTCGCTTTTATGTGAGCTTTGCCTGTTCATTTGCGTTTGCAGAGCGTGAATTGATGGAAGGTAATGCTAAAATTATAAAGCTTATTGCCCGTGATGAAGCACTTCACCTTTCAGGTACTCAGCATATTTTAAATATCATGCAAGATGGCAAAGATGACCCTGAAATGGCGATTGTTGCCGCACAATGCCGTGAAGAAGCAATTAAGATGTTTGTTGAAGCCGCAGAGCAAGAGAAAGAATGGGCCGAGTACCTATTCAAAGATGGCTCGATGATTGGTTTGAATAAACACATTCTATGTCAGTACGTTGAATACATTACCAATGCGCGTATGACCGCGATTGGTCTACCTGCACAGTTTGGAAATAACAGCAACCCTATTCCATGGATCAACTCATGGTTAGTGTCGGATAACGTGCAAGTTGCTCCCCAAGAAGCCGAAATTAGCTCATACTTAGTTGGTCAAATTGATTCACAAGTAGATGCCGATGAATTTGGTGACTTTGATTTATAATGACTGATAGAACGACTGCAAGTATTACGCTTGCAGATAACAGCCAGCGTATTGATTTTGCCGCTGGCTGCCCTTCTCTTTTACATTGCCTAGAATCGAATAAAATTGATGCCGCTTACCAATGCCGTGAGGGATATTGTGGTGCGTGTCGTGCTACGCTTGTCTCAGGTGAAGTTAATTACAATGAAGAGCCGTTAGCGTTTGTTCGCGATGGTGAAATACTACTATGCTGTTGCAAACCAAATGGTGATATAAGTATTAATTTAAAGTGATCAGCAAAATCTAAAAGCACAGCAAAACAACAACGAGTTTATTACTATGCTTTTAAATTACGCTAAATGAGCTTAACCTTCTTCTTCAACCAAAGACTCTAATAAATCATGGATCTCTGATTTTAATTCTTTGTCTTCAATTTTATTCGCACTGATTTTAGCATCTTGCAGATTTTTAATTGCCGCTTCTTTATCACCCAGCTCAAGCTGTAAAGTAGCCATAGAAAAGGCAACAGACGACATATGATCTTTGTTATTAATTTCTATCGACTTCTGTAACGCTTTTTCGTAAGTCTCGATAGCTTCTTCTAGCTCTTCGGTGAAATCAGCCAATGTTTCCCACTGAACAGGGTGATCTTTCGCTGTATTTTCGTTTTCAATACAAATATCTTTTAGCTCAGCATATAAAGATTCAAACTGTTTAGTATCATTTTTATTAGCCGCTGCCATCAGCTTTTCCGCCAAATCGTGAACCGCTTTGTATACTTTAGTATTCATAATTACTCGCTACCTTATTAACGCGCCTTTTTGAGTTTTTAAGAGCGCCGTATTCGAAATATATACCTAATAGTACATTATTATTAAGCGATACGTTGTTACAAAAGTATTATAAGCGATAAAAAGCTGTTTAATTGAATCACGCCGACATTAGAGTGCTACACTTAATACTTACTTTTAATAGCAACAGTCAATATCTACCCTATGCAAAATTGCAATCAATGTGGTAAGTGCTGCACTAAATATGGTGCAGCAAATTTAGATACAAATCAGCAAGAAATTGAAATGTGGGCACTATTTAACCCTGAGATATTTCAATATGTTAAAAACGATAAGCTATGGTTTGATCCAAAAACAGGTGAGCAATTAACACAATGCCCATTTTTAGAGCTTGCCAGTAAAACATTTCCACAAGAGAAAGATAAATACACCTGCAGTATTTATCATGACCGCCCCCAAGATTGCCGACACTACCCTAGCTTAATTTCAGAAATGATAAACGATGGCTGTGAAATGCTTGAGCCTGCCGATAAACAAAATCATTTTAAAGCGCAAAAGACGTTAGACATACTAATGATAGATAGTCGCTCTTAAACTAATACATATAACAAATACATGAACTGTCATATTGAGCTGCTATTTTTAATTTATCGCTATTTTTTTGTCATTCAACGCAAATTTAAAAGTTATAGTATAACATTGTTGATAGCGCAATTTTGTAGTGTTATATTATATCACAACATAACAACCACGAATTGAAGTAATTATGACTAAGCTAACACTCATATCCTCAGCACTACTGTCTGTTTTGTGTTCTCACTCTGCACTAGCAGCGACGATTAATGGCACAGTAACAGATGCAAACAAGCAACCCATTGCCAATGCGACGATTCATGTTCATGGTAAGTCACAAAGTGTACAAAGTAATGCACAAGGTCAGTTTAGTATCGATATAGATGCTAAAAGCCAATTACATATTAGTAAAGATAATTACCAAGACTCACGCATATCGCTTGAAAATACAGACAATACAATTAATGTAACATTAAAGCCCTCTTCAGTTGAAACTGTTGTTGTATATGCCTCGGCACTGCATAAAAATAGCTTAGAAATGATTTCACCGGTGAGTGTTCTATCAGGTGATGAACTTAAAAATAAAGCCAAACCCACCCTAGGTGAAACACTTAAAGGCATTCCTGGTGTCAATGCCAGTTATTTTGGCCCTGTTTCTTCAAGCCCGATTATTCGCGGCCTAGGTGGTCCTAGGGTTAAAATTACTCAAAATGGTTTAGATAGTAGCGATGCGTCTCGCATTGGACCTGATCACGCGACATCAAGTGATAGCTTAGCGGCTGAGCAAATTGAAGTATTACGTGGCCCAAGCACCCTACTTTATGGCTCTGGCGCTATTGGCGGTGTAGTGAATGTGGTTGATAACCGTATTCCAACTAATAATATTGAGTCTCTATCTGGAGCTGCGCAATACACACACGATACTGTTTCAAATGCGAATACCTACGCTGCAAAACTAGAAACTGGCAGCAATAACTTTAATTTCCATTTTGATGGTACTAAACGCAGCGGTGATGATTACCAAACACCTCGTTTTAACTTACCAGATGAACATGAAGAAGGTGAACTGCATGTTGAAGGTGATGAAGAAACAGCGACTTCAGTTGAAAATACCTTTATAGACAGTGAAACAGTTAATTTTGGTACGAGTTATGTGGGTGACCATTTAACCGTTGGCTTTTCATACGGCAATATAGAAACAGATTATGGTATTCCTGGCCATTCACATGATCATGGGCATGGTCATGAAGAAGAAGACGAGCATGAAGAACACTTAGGTGAAGAACATGAAGAAACCCCTGTTTATGCTCATTTAGAACAAGACCGTTGGCAAGGGCTGGTCAGTTATTCATTTCATGACAACTGGATTGAATCTATTAACCTTCGCCTTGGTTACACAGACTATACCCATAGTGAAATTGAAGATGGCGCAATTGGCACCACTTTTAGTAATGAAACCACTGAAGCACGTTTAAACCTAGAGCACCAGTTAGGCCAATGGCATGGCATGATTGGTTATCACTACAGCGAATCTGATTATGATGCGATTGGCGAAGAAGCCTTTACGCCCGCAAGTATTACAACAACACATGCGTTATATTTACTTGAAGAGCGTACCTTTGGCGATGTCACTATAGAGCTTGGTGCCCGTTTAGAAGATTATGATATTAAAAGTGATGTAGATACGCATCAACACAGCCATGATGACGAACCTGTATCAACAGATGAAACAATTAACTACACGCAGAGCTTTACTAATTTAAGCGCCTCAGCGGGTGCGATTTGGGAGTATATGCCAAGTCATAACCTAGCTGTTAGCTTGTCACATTCAGAGCGAGCGCCACTTTCAGCTGAGTTACTTTCTAACGGTGTTCATGTTGCCACAGGGACTTACGAACTTGGTTTGGGTTACCATATTGAAGGTAACGAAGCGCATTTTGAGCCTGAAGAAATTAAACAAGAAACATCAACCAACCTGGATATCAGTTTACGTCGTTTTAGCGGTGACTTTGGTTACACCGTAAACTTTTTCTATAACGATATTAAAAACTTTTATTATCAGCAAAACACAGGATTAGTGTTTGATGAAATGGATGGTTTTGAAGCTGCAACCAGTGGTCACAGCGATGCGATTGATGTTTATCAATTTACTAGTAAAGATGCTGAGCTGTATGGTTTTGAATTTGATGTACATTATCAAATAAACCCCAGCGCCATGGTAAAAGTATTTGGTGACTCAACTCGTGCCAAGCTAAAAGATAATGAAGGTAATTTACCACGCATTCCTGCTAATAAATTGGGTTCAGAACTGCAATACACTCTAGGTAGCGCACAATTTACCTTAACAGGAACACATTACTTTGAGCAAAATGATATTAGTGCATACGAAACAGCAACAGATGGCTATACATTGATTGATTTACAAGCCAATTATCAGCTTGATTTAGGTGCAGTGGATACACAGCTCTACTTGAGTATTGATAACATTACTGATGAACTTGGCTTTGTACATAGCTCGTTTATTAAAGACACGGCGCCACTCCCTGGACGTAATTTCCAATTTGGAGTGAGAGGCTACTTTTAAACCGAGATAAGTTTAAAGAGACAATAAAAAACCGCATTCAAATTAATGAATGCGGTTTTTTCATAACTAAAATGTTATGTGCGTTCTAATTAAAGAATTGCGTGTAACTCAACGTCAAATACAAGTGTTGAGTAAGGTGCGATTGCTGCACCGGCACCACGTTCACCATAAGCAAGCTCATGAGGAACGTATAAACGCCATTTTGTACCTACTGGCATCATTTGTAATGCTTCAGTCCAACCTTTGATCACGCCACCTACTGGGAATTCAGCAGGTTGACCGCGCTCGTATGAGCTATCAAAAACAGTACCGTTTACTAAAGTACCGTGGTAATCAACACGTACTGTAGACTCTGCAGTTGGCTTCTCGCCTTCACCTGTTGCAAGTACTTCGTACTGAAGACCTGACTCAGTTACTGTGATTTCAGGACGTTTTGCGTTTTCTTCTAAAAATGCAATGCCTTCAGCAGCCAATACTTTAGCTTCTTCTTCACGACGAGCTTGGATCTCTTCGTTAATTTTCTCAAACGCAGCTTGGATCTCAGGGATCTCTACTTGAAAAGCACTGCCTGCATACGCATCTTTCATGCCTTCAAATACTGAATTTAAGTTTAAACCTTCAAAAGGGTTAGCCTTAAGTTGCTCACCCATTTGTAAGCCAATACCGTAACTTGCTTTTTCAGCATCTGTAGTAAAATTATCTGACATAATGTGTTATTCACGTTTTGTTAGTTAAAAGACCCGTATATGCTATCACAAAATAAAAGCCGTTTGGGGCTAGTTTTTATTGAGTTTTTCTTTAATTAAACCAATAGCAAAGGTACATACAGGTAAACTGAGCAAAATTCCAACAAGTAAGCTCATCGACAACAATCCGGCCACACCGACCAGCAAAAGAGGCACAGCCACTAAACCAATAATGCCAATATAAAACGCGCCCCATACTGGCCAAAAATGATCGTATTTTGTGATTAAATGCGCCGATAAAATATTAAACCCTACGGCATATAATAAGGTCATCATCAGTGCATCGTCTGGATAAGCATCAATAGCCATTTTTTGTAATAACGATATGGCACTTTGGTAACAATAACCAAACACAGTCCATAGCAGGATGTGCTTAAGTAAACGTTTAGAAAAGGATAACTCCGGGGACTGTGACATGATAAAGCTCCAGATAGCAAAAAACCGCCAATAAGGCGGTTTTTTAAATAATGGTGGAGAGATAGGGATTTGAACCCTAGAGGGGCTATAAACCCCTGCCGGTTTTCAAGACCGGTGCATTCGACCACTCTGCCATCTCTCCGTACGGCGCGCATAATAAGATCATACGCTTAGCTTGTAAAGCCCTATTTTAATAAAACCAGCTAAATAGTTAATTTTAACCGTTTTAGTTACTAATAATATTGTTTAGGCCTACGAGCAATCCAAGAGCACACTAAACATACCAATAAGCTGGCTGTTAAAAATGCAATACTTTGGAATATCAAATCGAAGCGATTAAAATCATCACTTGGGATCACAACCAATATAAATGAAGGCAGTACGGTGAACAATAAAACATAACAACATATTTTAAAGGCTCTGCCAAAATCAAATCGTTTCGACTGTTGCATCCACCATGTTAGCAATACCAGCACACCTATTGCTGTAGCAGCAATAAAATGCTCAGCTTGAGTGCTCATTGCAACATAAAATGTCGCAAGCGCGCCAACAACACCCCAGATTGACCAAGCAAACCAGTTTTCTTTTTCGCGTAAAAATAAATTTCCCATCATTTTCGTCTTCTTTATCGTTATTATTGGTAAGACTTTCCATACATTACCAAAAAACAACCGATTAAAAAACAAACTGAAGAAGATTTATTGCGTATGGTGCTTCCGTGCGCTTCTCGCAGCTACAATATTAACCGCTGTAGTGTAACACGATTAACTTAATGAATTATGACTATATTGAATATAAAAAGTTCATACTATTTTTACAAAAAACTAAAAAAGTTTTCTGGCTTGTGCCTCGGTGACTTTTTACATTCGATTGCAGGCGTCCCTAAATACAAATAACCCACGATTTCATCATCATCACTTAAGTTAAGTGCTTGTTTAACACTTAGGCTTTGTGCAAAGTAACCCGTGCGCCAAATACCGCCTAAACCTTGTGCAAATGCGGCTTGTTGCATAGCCAATACGCCACAACCTGCACTTTGTACTTGTTCAATTCTAGGCACTTTTGGGTGTGGTTGATATTTTGCAATCGCAATAATAATCATTGGGGCTCTAAGCGGTAACTCCTTAGCGCGATTAATTACTTTTTCGGCCTGCTGCTCTGCTAAAGCGCTTTGATAATAAATTTCACCCAACTTATGACGCGCATCACCCTGAACAATAATATATTGCCACGGTGCAATACAGCCATGATCGGGCACTCTCAGACCAGCCTGCTGAATAATGTTTAATTGTTCTTCATTAGGGCCTGGCTCTGTCAACTTTGCATCAGATTGACGGCTTAATAAAAGCTCAATAGCATCCATAGTGTGCTCTCAAAATTCAAAACGTAAGAGTAACATTTATAAGTAAAAAATAAACACTGTAGGTCAAAACTATCAAGCAGATAAAATTAATGATGCGAGTGTTTATATGCTATTAGCTATTGATGTAAGGTATCGCGTTTAAACCAATAATCTAGGCTTACAAAACGCCCACCTCCCGTAAAAAATAAACTCAGTAACACGGCAAAATAAATAGCAGAAAATTCGATGCCATTATTTAGTATTGCTGGTTTTCCTTTTTCATATAAGTAATCTGCAAAGCCGTACTCTTGCACTAAGCTGCTAATTTTATCTATGCGGACTTTTACTTCTATTGAGTTTTCAAGGCTGTCTTTGGCACCGGGGATTGATAGCCAATCAAGTACTTGGGCTGCACTTGTTTGTGGATTTGTTGGCGCTATAGCAAACCAGCCGTTATGCCAGTGTACCGTTGTTGCTGCAACCACCATTGTGAACATCAGTGGAATACTCACTAAACGCGTAAATAAACCAATAAGTAAAAACCAACCTCCTAAAAACTCACTCCAACCTGCTAAAAAGGCCAGCAAATCAGGAAATGGTAATCCTAAACCCCACTCACTATTACCAAACCACTGAACGACATCATCAGAGGCTAAAAAATGATTAAAAAAACCATTGGTATCACCGCTTATTGCGAGTTTATTATAGCCTGCGATAATCATAACAGGCGCTAAAATCAAGCGAAAAAGCAAAGCAGGTAAACCATCTAATAAAGATAATTTACCCTTAATATTGTCATAAAGCGTAATTAATTTTTTCATGCGCACTCTGTATGTTCATTGTTTATTAAGGTATGGACTATAAACAAACATGACCGTGCACAGGATTAAATTATTTCACACTTAAACATTAAATATCCCTTGCTACTTGTAACGCTTCAAAGATTGCGCGTTTAGCATCAATAGCAGCAGCGAGTTTAGCGCCACCAATAACATGTACTTTGGCGTTCTCAGCTTGCGCCTTAAATAACTCGTCGTTAGACACTTGACCAATACAGGCAATAACCGTATCAACTGGCAGTACTTGAGTTTCACCAGCAACACTAATAGTAAGGCCGTTTTTATCAAAACTGTGGTATTGGCAATCTGCAATTTGTTTAACACCATGCTGTTTGGCAACTTGACGGTGGATCCAACCAGTTGTTTTACCTAAGTCCCCGCCAAAGCGCCCTGCACTGCGTTTTAGCATGTAAAGCTGACGTTCATCTTTATGCGGTTGAGCTTCACACTCTATGCCCCACTGAGTTTTAAAGTCGCTGATGCTTTGTGACTTATGCTCACTTAAAAATGCCACCATATCAAAACCAATACCGCCTGCACCGAGTATAGCGATAGAATTGCCTAGCTCGACTTCACCGCGGATCACTTCATCGTAGGCAAAAACACGCTTATCATCGCTGCACTTAATCGTAGCTTCACGCGGTCTTACGCCAGTTGCAAATACCACATCATCAAACTGCGTTAGCATACTGTCATCAAATGCTTTACCTAACTCAATGGTTACATTGAGACGCTTAAGTTCGTTAGTGAAGTAAGCCAATGTATGGTTAAAGTCTTCTTTACCAGGTATTTGCATGGCTAAATTGAATTGACCACCCATGTGCTGCTTTTGATCAATCAGAGTTACATTGTGCCCTTTTTGCGCTAAATAACAGCTAGACGATAACCCTGCAGGTCCAGCGCCAACCACTAATACGTTTTTAGCTTTCTCTGCTTTTTCTAGCGGGTAATCAAGCTCGAAACCGGCTTGTGGATTAACTAAACAGGTAGCCCGCTTACCTTTAAATACATGATCTAAACAGCCTTGGTTACAACCAATACAAATATTAATATGCTCAGACTGCTTCGCCGCGTATTTATTAAAAAATTCTGGATCGGCTAATAATGGACGGGCCATAGAAATTAAATCAGCTTCACCCGCATTTAAAATATCATTGGCAATCTCTGGGGTATTAATACGGTTTACCGCAATAACAGGCACGCTAATAACATCTTTCAAGCGCTTTGACGCTTCTTTAAACGCACCCGGAGGTACCATACTAGCAATTGTCGGTACGCGCGCTTCATGCCAACCAATACCGGTATTAAAAATATCAACACCCGCTTTTTCAAGTGCAATTGCTTGTTGTGTTACTTCATCTGGAGTTGAACCATCAGGGATTAAATCAATCACAGAGAGTCTAAAAATAATTAAAAATTTATCCGATACTTTCGCTCTCACCGCTTTTACAATTTCAACGGCTAAACGCATTCTGTTTTCAAGGCTGCCACCAAATTCATCATCTCGTTTATTAGTGTGCGGTGCCATAAACTCATTAATCAAATAACCTTCTGAGCCCATTACTTCTACGCCATCGTAACCGGCTTTTTCGGCTAAATAAGCAGAATGAGCAAAGTCTTTAATCGTTTTATTAATTGAGCTTAAAGACATTGCCTTTGGCTTGTAAGGATTAATTGGTGCTTTAATAGCACTCGGTGCTTGATTAAAAGGGTGATAAGCATAACGCCCTGCATGTAATAACTGCAAACATATTTTTCCACCATGTTGGTGAACTGCTTGCGTATACGCGCGATGTTTAAATACGTCGTAATAACTATTGAATGATGAAGAGATAGGCGTGAGCTTACCGCGTAAATTAGGGCTATAACCCCCAGTAATAAGCATCGCAGTGCCACCTTTGGCACGTGCTTCATAAAAAGCACGAAGACGTTTACGATTGTGCCAACCTTCTTCAAGGCCGGTGTGCATTGATCCCATTACTAAACGGTTGCGTAGTTGTGTGTGTTTTAGTTCTAGTTTTTGTTCTAACATCCTGTGCCCCAATAACTGGTCTAACCTGTGTGTTTGTTCAATTTTGCGTTAATGACGCAGAATAAGCAATATATGAGCAGCTTAAACTTAAAATTTTTAATTTAAACTAACCTAAATACGGTCATTTTATGTATAACCGTTAATACTACAACACGGCTAAAAGTGGCATAAACATTCATATAATCATAAGTGTAATTGAATTTATAAATGTTTCGTTACGATTTAGCAGTTAAATTAATTTATATTCTAAGCTACTATGGCAATAACGTTTTAGCTGTACGAATTTAAGGAGCTATTTTGATAGCGAAGGTATTTAAAGGTATATGGACAGGGATTAACTTCTCGCGTCGTTTAGTACTAAACTTATTATTTTTATTTTTGGTTATCATTTTCATTGTCTCAATATCAAGTGACGGCGATAAAATCATTGTCGAAGAGGGCTCAGTCCTCAGGCTCAACCTCAATGGCCCTATTGTAGAAGAAAAAACCTACATAGATCCTGTTGAGGCGGCCATAAATGATGCAACTGCAAGTGCCGATACGCCTACTGAAATATTACTTGATGATATAATTGAAGTAATCAATGAAGCGGCACAAGATTCACGCATTAGTGCTATCTTACTTGATCTACAAGAAATGCCAAAAGCGCACTTAAATAAGCTTAAGCAAATTACTCATGCAATTGATGCATTTAAAGAAACAGGTAAAAAAGTAATTGCCTCAGGCTATTATTACACCCAAGCACAATATTATATTGCTGCGCATGCAGACGAAATTGCTATGCACCCTTACGGGAGTGTGATGATTGAAGGCTACGGTATGTACCCGCTTTACTTTAAAGAAGCATTAGAAAAATTAGAGGTCACGCAGCATATATTTCGTGTAGGTACATTTAAATCAGCGGTTGAACCTTTCATCAGAAATGATATGTCAGAAGCTGCCAAAGAAGCTAACAGCGTATGGTTAGGTGCTTTGTGGAAGCAATATAAGCAAGATGTAAGTGCCGTGCGCCCATTTGACGAATCGAATTTTGATGAAACAATGGATACCTATTTAGCCAAAATGCAGGCAGCCAATGGGGATGCTGGTAAATACGCATTGGATAACCAATGGGTTGATTCACTTAAAACTAATCAACAAATTCGTCAGCAGTTAATTGATCTAGTTGGCGCTGAAGAAGACGGTAAAACATTTAAACAAGTGTCTTTTGGTGAATACTTAAGCTTAGTTAAACCGCCTATTGCATTTGATAACCCGATGACAGAAAAAGTGGCTGTTGTTGTAGCGAAAGGGACCATTGTAGACGGTGAACGTCGTGCCGGTGAGATTGGCGGTGATTCAACAGCTGCGCTATTACGCAAGGCACGCCTTGATGACAAAGTCAAAGCAGTCGTACTGCGTATTGACTCTGGCGGTGGCAGCATGTTTGCTTCTGAAGTTATTCGTGCCGAAGTATTGGCGCTTAAAGCCGCAGGTAAACCTGTTATCGCTTCAATGAGTTCAGTCGCTGCATCAGGTGGTTATTGGATTGCATCAGCGGCAAATGAAATTTGGGCTGCACCGAGTACAATTACCGGTTCTATCGGTGTGTTTGGTACCTTTATGACCTTTGAAGATACCTTAGCTAAAATCGGTGTTTACTCTGATGGCGTAGCCACTACAGAAATGGCCGGTTTTTCAATCACTCGCCCATTAAATGAAAAAATGGCACAAGTGATTCAAATGAGTGTTGAAGAAGCTTACGAGCGTTTTTTAAATGTGGTTGCCGATGCACGTAATATGACCCCAGAGCAAGTTGATAAAATTGCCCAAGGTCGAGTTTGGATTGCATCTCAAGCACAAGAGCTTGGTTTAGTTGATAAATTAGGTAACAAGCAAGACGCTATCAAAGCGGCTGCCGAACTTGCTAAGCTTAACTTCTATGAAGTTAAAACAATTAAACAATCGCTTAGCCCGCAAGAAAAAATGCTTCAAGATATTTTTGGTAGCGCCGCGGTTAAATCTGTACTTGGACTTGAAACACAAAAATCAGCGGTATTAGCTAGCCAAGCTAATCTGCAAACTGTGATTAAGCAATTAAGCAGCGAAGTAGAAAACCTGAAAGATTATAACGATCCACAAGGTGTTTATGCGCGCTGTTTAGAGTGTACAGTTGCACAATAATGCCCTAACAGGCTGTATTGATTAGCACTTAGCGTTATACTAAGCCCAGTTTTTTTACTGGGCTTTTTTTATGAAACGTAAACGCATTTATATCGCTTATACTGGCGGTACTATAGGAATGAAAAAATCAATCCGCGGCTATATTCCTGCCGAAGGGTTTTTAACCGAAACCGTGGTTAATAACGCAGAATTTAATCGTGAAGAAATGCCATTGTTCGATATTCATGAGTACTGCCCACTCATTGACTCTTCAGATATGTCTCCTGCCCACTGGCAACTTATTGCTGATGACATAAAAAGTAAGTACCAAGATTACGACGGCTTTGTAGTGCTGCATGGTACAGATACCATGGCCTATACTGCATCAGCTTTGTCGTTTATGTTTGAAAACTTAACAAAACCTATTATTGTAACCGGCTCACAAATTCCGCTCTCACAATTGCGCTCAGATGGCCAAGTAAACTTACTTAATGCCATGTATTTAGCCGCTAACTACCCGATAGCAGAAGTCAGTTTGTTTTTTAATAATCAGTTGTTCAGAGGTAATCGTGCAACTAAAGCCCATGCCGATGGATTTGATGCATTTGCCTCACCTAATTTAGAACCATTAGCGCTATCTGGCATTAATATTCAACTGATAAAAGGGCAATTAAGCCCGTATGTAGAAAATGAATTACAAGTTACACCGATTACTCCTCAAGCCATTGGTGTGTTGTATTTGTACCCGGGGATCAGCAAAGAAGTGGTTAAAAGCTTAGTTAATGGCAATATTAAAGCGCTGGTATTGCTAAGTTTTGGTGTTGGTAATGCACCGCAAGACCCTGAGTTTTTAGATATCCTTGATGAGGCAAGTAAGCGCGGCGTTATTATCACAAACCTCACTCAATGCCTAAAAGGCCAAGTAAATATGGGCGGATACGCCACAGGTAATGCGCTGTTAAACATAGGCGTGATCAGTGGTTTTGATATGACCTTAGAAGCGTGTTTAACTAAACTGCATTATCTTTTTAGTCAAAATTTAGAGGTCGAAACGATTCGCCATTTAATGCAAGATAACTTGCGTGGTGAGTTAACTCGTTAGGTGTTCAGCTAAACGAATAACAAAAAAGGACGCTTAATAGCGTAATGCCAGTCAGTTAAGCTGACTGGCATTTTTCTTTTTAGTCGGATACTTCTTTGGCTTTGGTTTTACCCATCTTGGGTAGCTCCTGTCTTCTCGCCTTTCTGGTAACAAGAAGAAGCTCATTTT